>JAGWNX010000006.1 GCA_028872955.1 Acidobacteriota bacterium | reverse complement strand
GCGGCCTATCAGGCAGCCTCACAGACGGGTGGCCCCAACCCCTCCTACATCGGCAGCACAGGCGGTGGGTTGAACTCGTTGGGAATGTACGCAGCTCCGTACCAGACGCCCTACGCCATCCAGTTCAACGGGGGTGTGCAGCGTGAGCTGCCGAAGGGCATCGTGCTGAGTGTGGACTTCATTCATAGCGCCACCTTGAAGATTCCCATTCAGATTGACGTGAACCATGTTGGTGCCGCGCGGTTCCTGAACAAGGCTGGTGCGCAGGCTGCGATTGCTGCCACCCTGGCTGCCTGCGGCGCAGCCTCCATCAACGCTGCCATCGTTCCGGGTGGTTGCCCGGGTGGTTCCGGTGTGGATGCCAATGGCAATCCGAACGCCAGCGCCACCATCGTGGACTTTGCGTCCAACGGTCTGGACTCCGGCAATCAGTTCGACGGCAGCTTTCCGGCTTCGTCGGCGCACACGGCGGTCTCGGCCTTCCCGGGCGCCAATCCGAACGTGGGCCGTGGCTTCTTTATCCTGCCGGTTGGGCGCTCGGGCTATGACGCGCTGCAGATCGTCTTCAAGCAGCAGGCGAAGCACCCGGTGCCGGGCGTGATGAGTTCGAACGTTCAGGTCTCGTACTCACTCTCGCGCATCATCAACCCGATTCAGCCGGGCTCGAACTCTGCGGGCTCGGGCGACCAGTTCTTCAGCTCGTATGCGTGGAACAACGATAATCCCAATCTGTTTATGGGACGCTCGAATCTGGACCACACGAACCAGTTGAGCTTTGGCGGCAGCATGCAACTGAAGTATGGTCTGAACGCGAGCCTGGTGGGCCACTTCTACTCGGCTGGGGCCACCTCGCTGACGCTGGATTCCACTTCGGGTGCGGCGGGCGAGATCTTCCGTACGGACGTCGATGGTGACGGTACGACAGGCGATCTGGTTCCGGGCACGAATCCCGGTGCGTACATGCACGAGGTGAAGGGCGCTGGTCTCAACAAGCTGATCAACAACTACAACGCGACCCAGGCGGGTACGCTGACACCGGCGGGCAAGGCGCTGGTGGCGGCGGGTCTGTTTACCCAGAGCCAGCTGGTGTCAATGAACGCTGTGCAGCAGGCGATTGCCACCGCGCCGACGACGCCGATCAACAACGGAGTCTTCCGCGGCTTTGATGCCAGCTTCACCTACCCGATCAAGCTCTCGCGCGTGCGTGAGGGGCTGAGCCTGGAGCCTGGCGTGGCGCTGTACAACGTGAGCAACATGAGCAACTTCGGCCGTCTGGGCGGAGTGCTTGCCAACACCAGTACGGCTGGAGGCTCGGTAGGCGCTGTCTCGAACTTCCTGAACGGTCCGAACGATACGTCGATCCACGATGGTATCCGCTGGCAGCGTGGCTCGGGTACGTTTGACCAGGGCGCGCCGCGCTCGACGGAGTTCCAGCTCAAGGTCAACTTCTAACGCACAACCGCAGTTCGAAGTCGCAGGGCAAAGGCGGAGAGCACAGTGCTCTCCGCCTTTGTTTTAAGCTGGCAATGTGGGGCATGTCACAGAAATATTAACAAATTAAGATTGTTTGTTCCTGCGGTCGGCGCTACCATGGCGGCACTTGTTGTCTTGCAGCGTGTGGTGCAGGAACGTCCTGGCGGGCCCACATCCAGATCGAAGAGCGACCATACGTCCTGGAAGAGCACTATCTGACATGAGGAGTGCCGTATGGGTCGTCGCGTGGGATCGCTGGTTGCTGGCGTGTTGTTCGGGTTGGTGGGCGCAGGATTGACCGGGTGCAATGCGGGTGGGGCGGGCTCGCTGCTGACCCAGGGCACAGGCAGTACGACCACCGCCGTCAAGACCCGGACAGGCGTGGTGCATGGTGGACAGAACCCCGTGGTGGGTGCGTCCATTCAGCTGTGGACGGTGGGCACAACCGGCTACGGTAGCGCCGGCACCCAGTTGCTGACCTCGCCGGTGACGACGGACGGCAGCGGAGGCTTCAACCTCTCGACCCTGTACACCTGTCCCTCGGCCTCCACGTTGGTGTATCTCACGGCGACGGGCGGCAATCCGGGCTCTGGCACCAATACGGCGATCAGGCTGGTGGCACCGCTGGGTCAGTGCGGCAGCCTTAATGCCTCCACGTTCATCGTGGTCAATGAGGTGACGACGATCGCGACGGCTTATGCGCTGGGCCAGTTTGTGAGCCCGACGACCGGGGCGATTGGCTCCTACGGCAACAGCCAGACGGGCATTATCAATGCGTTTGCGACGGTGAATAACCTGGTGAATATCAGCAGCGGCGCAGCCCTGGCTACCACACCGGGTGGCAATGGCACGGTGCCGCAGGCGGAGCTGAACACCCTGGGCGACGTGCTGGCGGCGTGCGTCAACTCCACAGGCTCGACCTCCACGCTCTGCAGTACGCTCTTCTCCCTCACGACGCCCTCGGGCGGCAGTGCCCCCACGGACACGCTGCTGGCGGCGTTGAGCATCGCACAGCATCCGGTCAACAACGTCTCGACGCTCTTCGGCCAGGTGAGCGCGTCGGGCACTCCCTTCCTGCCGACGCTCTCCAGCGCGCCGGGTGACTGGACGGTGTCGTTGAGCTATGCTGCGGGCGGAGTCAATGCGGGAGCGGTAGCGGTGGACGGCAGTGGTAACGTCTGGCTCGCCAACGCCGGGCAGTCGGGCGGCGCGGGCGCGACTGTGAGTGAGCTGACGCCCACGGGCACTCCGTTCTCTGGCAGCCCATACTCCAACGGTGTGGCTGGTGCGACCGTCGCGCTGGCGATTGATACCAACGGCAAAGCCTGGGTTTCGAACTCCGGCGCCCAAACACTGACGCAGTATGCCAGCGGCGGCAACGTGGTCAGCGGGCCTATGTTGGTAAGCACAGGCATATTGCGCGGCGTCGCAGTGGATGCGTACAACGATCTGTGGGCGACGTCCGGCAATGCCTTGTTGGAGGTCTATGGCGCGCAGACGATCTCCGGCAATAGCGGCTATGCCGGTGGGGCTACCGATACTGCGGTGGCGCTGGACTCGCAGAGCAACGCGTGGGCGCTGAGCACGGGCGGTTCAGGAGGCGTGCTTGAGTTCAACCCGTACGGCATTCTTCTCTCGCCATCCACTGGCTACACGGCAAACCTCGACGCCACCAATCCGGTGGCCCTGGCTGTGGATGGCTCGGACAATGTGTGGGTGACGAACAACGTAAATAAGCTGGTGAAGCTGAATAGCAGCGGCGTGGAGGCTTCTCCCTCGGGTGGCTACAGCTATGGCGTCAGCAGTATCGGTACGGCACTCGCGGTGGACGGCAACAACAACATCTGGCTGACGACGGCTGCGGGCAGCGTTGCGGAGGTGACGCAGAGCGGCACGTTGCTCTCGGGTTCCTTCGGTTACACGGCTAACAACGTGAGAAATGGGGACGGCATTGCGGTGGATGGCTCCGGCAATGTGTGGATCAGCAGCAACATTAGTAGCGGCAATACGTTGACGGAGCTGGTGGGTGCGGCGGTCCCGGTCGCGGCACCGCTCAGCAGCTCGGTTGCGCTGGCGCAGGCGGGCCGTATCCCGGGCACGCTGGTGCCGGTCAGCATCACCACGTCGTCGCTGCCGGTCTATATGATCAATCAGACGTATACGGCCCAGCTCTATGCCGCCGGTGGTAACTCCAACGGCAGCTATACGTGGACGCTGTCCTCCGGCGCGCTGCCGACTGGGCTCTCGCTTAGCTCCAGCGGGCAGATCAATGGCACGGCGACTGTAAGTGGCAGCTACACGATTGGTGTGTCGGTAACCGACGGCATCAACCCGGCGACCACTGCGACGTTGCACCTGTACGCGTCTACCAACCTGCCTACGCAGGGTAGCGAGGCTGCGTTGAACGGCTCCTATGTCATTCGTGGCGACCTGTTCCGCAACGCCAGCGCCTACGGCAGTGCCGCATCCACGGGCAGTGTCTACGGGCAGTCGCTGGTGGGCACTCTGGTGTTCAACGGCGCGGGTGGCATTACCGGCGAGGTAGATTCCAACGGTCCCGGCACAAGTGGCAGTGGGACCGTGTCGGTTACGGGCTCCTACAGTGTTGGTACGGATAACCGTGGCCTGATCGTGCTGACGCCGTCGGCATCTGGCTCGCGCACGATCGAGTTCTCGCTATCGGTTGGCAACTTCAGCGGGCCGGTGGCGCAAAGCTTTCGAGTCGCCGAGTTTGACGATACCGAAGCGGCTACAGGTGGCCAGGGGGGACGGATAGGAGCTGGCGAGGGCAAGCGCCAGACTGCGGCCACGCTGACGGCGCAGACCTACGTCTTCGGGATGGAGGGCGAGTCTACCTGCACCAACGTCGGCAATACCAATCCGTCCTGCTTGCTGACGGCAACGCCGTTTGGTCCTCTCGGCGCTGTGGGCAAGATCGTCATGAACGGCAGCAATGGAACGCTGACCGGCGAAGAGGATACGGCCGGGACCAACGTCACCTACAACCTGGTTGGCTTGACAGGGACATTTACTACGCCCGATAGCTTTGGACGCGGAACGTTGACGCTGGTACCGGGAAGTACGATGTTCACAGCTCCGCCCACCAACTACGCGTACTACGTGGTTGGCTCAGGCGAACTGTTCCTGATGTCAACGGACTCGCATGCGTCGTTTGCCTTGTTGAGCGGCGATGCGCTGGCGCAGGTCTCCGGCGTCAGCAGCAGCACGTTGACCGGCAACTATGTGGGCTATGAGAGCACGTCCCAGGGCGGCGATGCTATCTCACAGCCGCCACAGTATGTCTCCAACTCACTCTTCTACCTCAGCATCCAGAGCGGCAACACCTTCAACTTAATCCAGGACAGAAGAGTGAGCGACGGCCAGACGAAGCTGGAGCAGAGCCAGACCGGCCTCAGCTTCAGTGTGGATACGGCAGGCAGAATGACGCTGGGCGGCGGCGCACCGGTGTTCTATGTCGCGGACAGCGGGCACGTCTTTGGTATGGAGCAGCCAAACGGCACAACGAACACGGGCACAACAGGGTTGATTGTGCTGCAGCAACAGCAGACGCTTACGTCCACCGGATGCTCCTCGCTCTCTGGCAGCTTTATGATGGGCTCTTCGCGAACACAGTTTGCCGTCGGATCGTCGACGGGCGAGATCGTCTTTAGCGGTGGTGTTGGAACCACGACATCCGACGGCAGTAACCTGGATGGGACACTGGTGCAAGGCAATACCGATACGATCAACTGCACCCCGGACAACCTTACCTCAACCACGGGCCGGCTCGCCTTCAACGACGGCTTGTTTGTGTACCCCAGCCCCAACGGTGGCGGCCACGGTGCCAGCTTCGTGATGTATCCCATTACGCAAAATGGTCTGGCGGTCGTCATGCCGATGCGTCCGTCGAAGGGGTATGACTCGCTGCTGATCATTCAAAAGTAGCGACAAGGCAGAATGCGCAAGGGCCGCCGAAGTGGCGGCCCTTGCTGTTTGCTGCGTATGACGTGTTGCTATTCGTCCTTGCCGACGGTGCCGGTCTTGTAGGCGTGCTGCAGCACATAGAACGCCTGTTTGTGCTGGCCCTGGTCTGAGATGAGGCCCTTGCGGTTGTAGTTGTCCTGGATGCCGGGCAGTGTGCGGCGCGGCGAGCGGAAGTCCATCAGCACCCACGGCGTCATGCCGCGCAGCTGCGGGATGCGGTTGAGCATGGGAAGCTGATGGCGGTAGATCTCCGCCTGGTACTCCTCGGTCCAGCGCTGGTCGGCGGCACCGTGCAGGCCGGCGCGGGCGTCGCCGCCAAACTCCGACATGATGAGCGGCTTCTGGTAGCGGATGTCCCAGTTGGTGGTGTCGGCACCGGCGGGCTTCTGCTCGTACCAGCCGATGTACTCGTTGGTGCCGATCACGTCCAGCGCTGCGCCCAGCGGGTCGTCCACAATTTTGTTCGAGCCGGTGGCGGTCTTCTCGGTGCGCACCAGCAGTGCTGCGGTTACCAGGCGGGTGGGGTCCAACTCGCGGGCCAGGTTCGCCATCGTGGTCAGGTAGCGGGTGCGGGGCTCGGTGTTGGGTGTCTCGTTCGCCACAGACCACAAGATGATGGAGGCTTTGTCGCGGTCGCGGCGCACCATCTCCCCCAGTTGCTGCTTGGACTTCTCCAGCACGGCCGGGTTATCAAACTGCAGCGCCCAGTAGTCGGGAATCTCCGACCAGACGAGGATGCCCAGGCGGTCGGCGGTACGGGTCATGCGCTGGTCGTGCGGGTAGTGGGCCAGGCGGACGAAGTTGCAGCCCAGCTCCTGGGCCCAGCCCAGCAGCGTGTCCACATCCTGCTGGCTGACTGCGCGGCCGGTGCGGATGGGAGCCTCAGCATGGACGGAGACGCCGCGCAGAAAGATGGGCTGGCCGTTCAGCAGGATCTGCGTGCCGCGCACCTCCACGGTGCGAAAGCCGATGTCATCTGCCAGGGAGTCGCCACCCGCGGCAGAGAACACCACGGTGTAGAGCTTCGGGCTCTGCGGCGACCAAAGGGTCAGGTTGGCTGCATGCAGCGAGATGGCGGCGCGGGAGTTGGCGTCGAGCGTGGCTTCGGTCTTCAGGTGCAGCTCGGGAATGGAGACGGTGACGCGGCTGCCGGCCGGTGCTCCCTCCACATGGACGTAGCCCTCCAGCAGGGTGTGGTCGGTGCGGCTCAGGTGCAGGTCGAAGTCGTCGATGAACTGCGTGGGCACCTCAACCAGCGAGACATCGCGGGTGATGCCGCCGTAGTTCCACCAATCGGTCTGCAGGGTTGGCACGTCGTCGGCGTGGCGCGTGTTGTCTGCCGCGACCACGACGAAGTTGGAGCCGGCGTGCAGCGCGGCGGTGGCATCGCAGTCAAAGGGCGTATAGCCGCCCTCGTGCTCACAGACCTTTTTGCCGTTCACCCACACGAAGCTCTGGTAGTTCACTGCGCCAAAGTGCAGGAAGGCACGCGTTCCGACCTTGGGCGTGTAGTCAAAGTTGCGCTGATACCACAGCAGCCCTTCGTAGTAGAAGAGGTCTGGCCGCTGCGTGTTCCAGTCGCCGGGTACCTTGAGAGTCGGCATGCCGCTGAAGTTGATCTCGACCGGGCCGTGGTCCTGTGCAGGCGAGGCAGGCTGCTGCGGATTATCGAAGTAGCCGTGCTGCAGCAGCTCGTGGTGGAAGTTATACAAGCCGTCCGCGTACGGGTCGACGATGACATGCCAGTCGCCGTCAAGCGACAAGGCGGGGCGGTGGTCGATATCCACCAGCAGCGTGGTGTTGGCGGTTTGCACGGCAAAGGCTGAGGCCGGAAGAGCCAGCAGCAGGGCGAGAAGATTCGGACGAAAAGACACAGTGTGCTCCTGAGGGCAGGGGGTGAGGACAATTACGACACACTGCGAACAATATTGCCCTGCCTGCATGATCGGCAAGGGGCGGCGGCAGGAATTTACTCGACTGCAGAATTTGTGGGGTTTGTAGCGGGTCCAAGCCGGGCCTCGAGTGCCTGCAGCCGGCTGGCCAACGTCGCAATCTGGGCCTGTGCCTCTGCGAGTTGTTCCTCAAGTGCCGCGATGCGGGCCCCCTCTGCCGACGCGCTCGGGGCGTTTGGCCTGGGAGCGCTGGTATCGGCTGCGGCGCCCGCCACGGGGCCGCCCAGCAGGTGGGCGTAGCGGGCCTCGCGGGCTCCGGGCTGGCGCGGCAGCAGGACGGTGAGCGGTCCGGTGGCGTTGGCTGGTGCGTCGGCGGCCTGGGCGTCGGGTCGGGCGGCCAGGCGATCGAGCGTGGCGACCACGGCGGCCAGGTCGTCGAAGCTGTGCAGGCGGTCCGCCCGGGAGCGCAGCTCGCCCGGTGTCTGGGGTCCGCGCAACAGCAACAGGCACAGGACGGCAGTCTCGTCGCGGCGCAGGTTCAGCACGGTGCGGGCGCGATGCTCAAACTTGGGCACGCGGGCGTCCTGCGCAGTCGAGACCAGTTGCAGCTCCTGCAAGGTGTAGAGCGCGTCGCGCACCTCGCTCTCGGTCAGCTCCAGCACGGGGTCACGGCTGGAGCGCTGGTTGCATGCGTTGACCAGTGCGTTCAGCGAGAGCGGGTAATACTCCGGCGTGGTGATCTCTTTCTCCATGAGAGAGCCGAGGACGCGAAGCTCAATGGGCGTAAGCAGCATAGCTACAGGGTGCCACAGCCGGCGGGCTCCCCCAAACGATGTAGGCGGAGATAGGGCGAAAAGTTGGTGATTTGCACAGGTTTCAGTAGAATCAAAAGATTGCGAATGGACGTTAGAAGATCGGATACACGATCCGGCATTTGCGGCAGACAAACTTCCAATTGGGGTAAGCATGGTGCGAGTCAAGATGTTGAGCGCTGCCGGCAAGGCGCTGGCGGCTACAGCAGTCGTCTTTGCGTTCACGTCTCTGGGCGTGGCCAAGACCGCCCGCAAGCACGCCGCAACCCATGCCCACGCCGCGCATGCTCACACTGCCGCCGCCACCCAGGCGGGCCGTCACCACAAGGGCCACAACGCGCTGACCGCGGCCAAGCTGCCCACTGGAGAGGCTGTCGTGCCCGGGGTAATGCCTGAGGATCAGAATCCAACCCAGGATCAAGAGGTTGCAGCAAGCGCAGCGCCCGGCACGGCGGCGGCTGGCCCAGTTGCCCCGAGCGCCGCAGCCCCTGTGGCTGCAACCCCGGCTGCGGCCAAGCCTGTGCAGGTAGCGGCCAGCGCGCCCGTTAGTGCCTCAGCCAGTGCCTCATCCAGTGCAGACAAGCCCTACCGCCTGCGGCTGGCCAACATGCACACCGGCGAGACGCTGGACCTGGTGTATCGCGTCGGCAATGTGTACGTCCCCGAGGCGCTGGAGCGGCTGAACTCCTTCCTGCGCGACCACTACACGCAGGATGTGATTCCGTACGACCCCAAGGAATTTGATGTGTTGCACGCGCTGATGTCGCGGCTGCGCAAGCCGGATGGCATCATCGACGTGATGTGTGGCTATCGCACGCCGGAGACCAACGAGGCGCTGCGAGAGAACTCGCCCAGCACGGGCGTGGCAGAGCACAGCCAGCACATGGAAGGACACGCGATTGACCTGCGCGTGCCAGGCGTCTCCACCATTGCGGTGCGCAACGCAGCGCTTAGCCTGCACGCCGGCGGCGTGGGCTACTACCCGGTCAGCCAGTTCGTGCATGTGGACGTAGGCCCGGTGCGCGAGTGGGCTCACGGTCGCTCGCCGCGCCGCACGGCACACCACAGCCGCTCGCACAGCAGCCACAGTAGCAGCACAGCGGGTATGTAAGAGGTTCGAGATCGCTAAGGCATAGGGGCTCCCGGTATTCGGGAGCCTTTTCTGCTACGGATGACTATAATGGTCAAGATGACCATGATGGTCATTTGGAGGCGCGCGATGGGAACCTGGGCCGTGGCAGAGGCGAAGGCAAAGTTCAGTGAGGTGATCGAGTCAGCGCGCGTGCAGGGTGCGCAGGAGATTACCCGTAACGGCAAGCTGGTTGGAATCCTTGTGTCGCCAGAAGAGTGGCGAAGCGCGAAGCGGACACCGGCACAGAATGAGCGCACCATGTCGGATTTCTTCCGGAACTCACCGCTGGCAGGCTCAGGCCTTGACCTGAGCCGCTCACGGACCAAGGCCAGGAAGGTGGCGCTGTGAAGTATCTGCTCGATACGGATGTGGTGTCGCAGTACACCAAGCCGGTTCCAAACCCCCAGGTAGATGCCTGGATCCAGCGGACGGATGACCGCGATCTCTACATCTCATTCGTCACGTACGCCGAGCTTTGGCATGGCGTGGGCCTGCTGCCTGCCGGTAAAAGACGGACTGGGCTTGAGCGATGGATTGAGGATGAGCTGTCGATGCAGTTCTTCAACCGCGTGGCGGGTTTTAGCTTGGATGTTGCAAGACACTACGGAAGCCTGATGGCTCGCGCAAAAAAGAACGGCCACAATCCCAACGCAATGGATGCGCTGATTGCGGCGACGGCCGTCGCGAACGGGATGGTACTCGCGACGTTGAACCGGAAAGACTTTGAGAAGCTGGGTGTGGAGTTGGTGGAGTTTTAGACAGCTTCGAGCACTGACAATGCGTGCTCCAGTGTTAGGAATCGCAGACGAGACTGAACAGCGGCGATGTTTAGCTTCTCCTCTTCAACATCGCTGATTATCTCTATTCCAATAAGACGGTCCGAGCCCTGATTTTCGGCACCAGCACTCGCCTCTTGAAGAATTCTGTTTTGTTCTTCGTCGAAGGCCCCCTGAGCTATTCCCCGTCGTACCTGTTCCGCAAGACACCTCAGATAGAATGCGGCGGCATTATCTCGCTCTCTTCTGATGTCGAACGTTTCCCGTGTTTTCCATTCAGTATCCCGCGTATCAGCACGAATACAATCGAGGTTCACCAGAGGAATCCGGTCAAAATCCTCGATTGGCGAGAGCGTATTGATTGCGCCAGAGCAATACTGCAGCGCCTCAAGCTCGGCTGCACGGATAAGATTTTGAAGAACAGATTCCTTACTCCATCCGCCGTCTGGCGCGAGATGCAGTTCAAGTTCCTGGACACTGAGGTCGCCTCGAAGACCCAGGGAATCAAGCTTGTCTAAAACAGTCCTACGGGTTATAACTTCTGCGCCTTCGGGGAGCGTCTTCGCGCGCAGAAACTGTTCGCTGGAAGCCCTCCACACTAGAAGGCCGAGCTTCATGGTTTCGGATCGCAACGCTGCCGATGCAACCTCAGAAGGCGTGATGCTGACCGGCTCATAGCTCGAAAGACGAATCAGCGATTCATCCTCTCTCGCATGGGATTTACGCATTCTCCATGCCATAAAGAGACCCAGAGCGAGCATGACAAAGCTAAGTGGTTGTCGAAATAAAAGATATCCTTCGAATGCACAATACCCAGCTATGCCAAGAAGCACGAGAAGCGCCGACAGAGAGCGCCTGTCTTTATGGGCACGGAAGAGAATCCTTTTCCAGTGTTGGCGTAGTAATTGAAGAAGACTCATCATGTTGAGGTCTACCAATAATAAAGGCCGCCATTGCTGGCGGCCTTGGTTGTTGCTGTGTCCGGCTAGAGGGTTAGTCGCCGGAGACGGTCTCTTCTTCCTTGGCGACCGGTGCGGCGGGCTTGATCTCGGTGAGGGAGATGAAGCCGGGCTGCTCCTGCTCGCCCAGTACTTCCTTGCGGTAGAGCTTGGCCATGCGGGCGTTTTCGGCGTCCTGCTTCAGCTTCGCGTCGCGGGCGCGGATCTTCTCCTCGCGCGCGTTCTTGGCGATTCCGCTCTTGTCGAAGGTGTCGTTGGCAGCGGAGTTGACGTGCTCGCTGTTCAGCACCAGGTCGTAGCTGGAGTTGCTCTCCAGGCCCACCTTCTTGCCGCCGGCGAAGATCTCGTGGCGGCCGTGCTCCTCGTACCACTTGGTGAGGGTGGCGGTCATGTGCATCTTCTCGATGATGTTGCGCCAGCCGATGCCGGTGTTGTACGCGCAGAAGCTGATCTCGCCCTCCTGCGTCGCGTACGGGATGATGCACTGCTCGGTGCGGCGGAAGTCGTAGTTGAAGAGGTCCTGGAACCACATGCCGGCGATGAACAGGAAGTTCCAGCGGTCGGCGCGGCGCTTGTTGATGTCCTCCATCGTGCGGTCGCCGGTCACCTTGCCGTAGTCGCGGCCGGTGGCGCCAAAGCTCTTGTCGAACTTCTCCAGCAGGTCCTTGAGCTTGAAGTGCGTGGGCGAGGCCTCAGGCTTGTAGTTGCGCAGCAGGGCCAGGGAAGCGCCAAGGATGGTGAGCCACTTGCCGCGCGCTGCATCGTTCACCTTGGCGATATCGGTGGCAAGCTGCTCGGCATTGATAAACGCGGTGACGGGAACTGCTTCCTTGGTCTCCTTGTCGATCATGATGGCCATGCCGATGCCGCAGTTCGGGTGGCAGCCGCAGGAGAGCGCGCCCCAGTCGTGGTTGGGTCCGTGCACCAGGTCTGCCCAGTCGGAGAAGGTCGACATGAACGAGATGGGGAACCAGTCGCGCACGGGCTCGCCCATGCCGGTCTGGTTCTTCACGTCGTGCGCCAGGTGCGACAGCGTGTAGCGCTGCGCCTTGCGACGCTCGTCAGAGATCTCCTCGTCGCGGCCGGTGAAGCTGACCGGCTGGAAGGAGAGGAAGTTGATCTTCTTCGGGTTGTCGAGCGCGAACTCGATGATGCGGCCCACCTGCTCGTTGTTGATGCCGTTGACGATGGTGGTCACCGGAACGATGTCTACGCCGGCCTCGTGCAGGTTGTGGATGGCCTGGAGCTTGACGTCGAAGGCATTGCCCACCTTGCGGTGCGAGTTAGCTGCGTTGCCGATGCCATCAAACTGCAGGTAGGCGTAGCGCAGACCGGCCTCGGCCGCGGCCTTGGCAAACTCCTTGGACTTAGCGAACTCGATGCCGTTGGTGGCAGCCTGCACGGAGTTGTAGCCCACCTTGCGGGCGTAGGCCACTGCGTCCAGGAAGTAGGGCGAGAGGGTGGGCTCGCCACCGGAGAACTGGACGCTCATCTGCCGCTTGGGCTTGATGGTGATGGCGTTGTCCAGCATGGTCTTGATCTCGTCCCAGGTAAGCTCGTGCACAAAGCCCACCTGATTGGCGTCCATGAAGCAGGGATCGCACATCATGTTGCAGCGATTGGTCAGGTCGATGGTCAGCACCGAGCCGCGGCCGTGGGTGACGGTTGAGGTGCCGTGGTTGTGCAGCTTCTCATCGTTGTGGGCGCGGATGTCGCGGCCCGGGAAGACCTCCTCCAGGTGCTTGAAGAAGGCGGTGTCGATGGACATCACGTCTTCAAAGTGGCCGTGGATGGGGCAGTCCTTCACCATCAGAATCTGGCCGTCGCGCTCGATGATCTGTGCTTTGATCTCGCCGACCTTCTCGTTCAGCAGAATCTCGTGGGGCAGCTTGCCGTCCACAATCTGCTGGCGAATCTCGGGGACGCACTTCGGACACAAGGAGTCCGTCGTGCGCGGCCAGCCCAGGGGAGGCTTCTCCTTCTGGTAGCTCTTCAACAGTGGCTTGTCGCTCCACCTGGGCGTAAAGCTGGGGTTGGGATTGATCGCATTCAGCTTGCTGAACACAGCCCAGCCGGCCTTGGCAGTCTGGACGATAGCCCGGTCGAAGAGTTTGGAAGGCGTGGACATGATGGCGGTCTCCTGAGGTGATGCAAATACCTGAATTTAGAGAGAATCGGGGGTCGTACTAAGGTCTTACGGCTTTGGATGCAATCCAATACATAGCGTTGCGAAAAGCGCGGCCTGAGGGTGCCTGGAGCAGAACTCGCCCAAGTTTCCTTAAGCCTACGCAATCGAGCAGCAGAAATCGAACGGAGAGCAGCGAGCGGCAGCTGAGCGGGGTTGAATGGTGCGAAAGTGGCGGCGAATGGGGAGCCCGGCAGGGTGCGGTGCAGCTGATGCTGCGGTGCGGCTGATGCTGTGGGACTTTGTGCCGATAAGCGACTCAGGAGAGAAACAACCATGATCAGTCCTGTAACGAGTGCACCCATGCCAAGCCTTCAGCCCTCGGCCCCTGTACCGGCTGCTGCCACGTCAGCGCCGGCGGCAGTTGCTCCGGCGGATACCGTTCACATCAGCCCGCAGGCCAGCGCGCTGCACGACGGCGACGGCGACGGCCACTAACCACCAGCAGGCCTGCGGGCCGCCCGACGCGGAGGCTAATCCGCTGCGGGCTGCCCGGCGGCTGCGGTGTTGAGAATGCGCTGCACAAAGATGACGCGGACGTGGATGCGGCGAGCGACGTCTGGCAGGAACTCGGTAATCAGGTTGTCCACGGGGTCCAGGGCCAGCCCGGTGACCACGCGCGTCGTGGTGGACTCGGCGTTGGGCTGAATGCCGGGCACGTAGAGATTGGCGGCTTCGTTGGTGAGGACGTAGGTGAGCAGCGTGGGGTAGTTGGGGCGAGGAGCGCCGAGGTCGCTGGTGGCGATGAACGTGTGCGAGACGGCGTGCAGGATGCGTCGCGGGATCGGTGCGTCTGGCAGCCGATGGTAGCGCGGGTCCACATGCGTGAGTGAGGGCAGCAGGAAGGTGCCGAAGAGTTCGCCGATGGCGTCCTGGGTCAGGCTGACTCCGGCCAGGCGGGCGAAGCCGGGCATGCCCGGACCGTAGGGGCTGTGCGATGAGGTTGCCACGGAGAAGCCAGAGGTGGCGGCAATGGTGGCCAGGTTGAAGGGGTCGCTCAGGTTGTGCAGGGCCAGGTAGCCCTTCTGCTGTGGCGTCATGGGCAACACCACGGTCGTATTCAGGAAGCGGGTATAAGGGTTCAGGGTGTCGACGCAGGCTGGCCGGTGGGCTGCGTCTGAGGGGTGCTGGTGCAGGTGGAGATGCCAGGCGGAGATGGGGCAGGCTGCCAGCGCGGTGCCATTTGCTGCAAACGAAGACTCGGCGGCTACGATCACGGGTTGCGGCGTCGCCGGGTCGTCGCCGGGTCGGCGCACGGCGCTGGGTGCGTCCGGCAGCGCGGTCGGGTTGTCAGACTGCGCGCGCAGCGTCACAGCTGCGGGCAACAGGGTCGCGAGCAGGACGAACGCCCGAGCGGGGTTGGACCAGGTCAAAAGCAATCTCTCCTGCGACAGAGGTGCCTGCTGCAGTATACGGACACGGAAGCGCTGGAGAAGATGCGCCGCCTGTGTGGCGTCTGCAGGTGCGGCAAGTGGCCCGCCGCCGGCCAGTTACCTTGCGGGAACCACCCGGCAAATGGCCCGGTGGGGTGATTGACCCTCAAATTTCAACTTCCGGATACTTGATGGTGGAGAGGTGTGCCAATGGCAGCTACAGGCAGAGCCGCATCGCGGATACTACGGACCGTGCTGCTCGCTGCCGGTCTGCTGGGCGTTGCCGGATGTCATAAGAAGGCGCGCACCGCCCGCGTGCCGCCACCGCCACCGGCCAGTCAGACCGACCGCCGCGACAACGGAAGCTGGAGCAGCCGGGCCACTGCGCCGTCATGGCAGCGGACCATGCCTCCTGCGGTGGCTCCGGCACCGGTTCCGCGCGAACTGCACGGAGCGCCCTTCCAGACAGAGGTTGGGCTTGCCAGCTGGTACGGTCCACCGTACGCCGGCCGTCGCGGTGCGGATGGCACGGTGTACGACCAGAACGCCATGACCGCAGCGCACCTGACGCTGCCCATGGGGTCTCTGGTGCGGGTGACCAACCTGGCGACCGGACAGAGCGCCGTGGTTCGCATCACCGATCGTGGCCCGTTTGTGCACGGACGCATCATTGACCTATCGCTGGCCGCGGCTAAGCAGACGGGCGTGTACCGCATGGGTGTGGCGCGGGTGCGGGTGGAGGCCTACAGCGCGCCGCCTCCGGCAACCGCAGCCTACGCCCATACGCCCACCCCGGCTGGCGGACGCTGGTGCGTGCAGATTGGCGCGTTTCTGCAGGAAGAAGATGCTATCTCGCTGAAGAATGACCTGATGCGCCGCTACACCACCGCCAAGGTGATTGAGTTTGCCGGCCCGACGGGGCACTGGGTGCGCATCAACCTGAAGAACCCGGATAAGCAGACCGCTTTGCAGGTGGCGGACTCGATCCATGTTCCGGATGCCGAGCCTTACGTCATCCGACTGGACTGAGGCAGGCCGCTGGCCGCGTCTGACTCCCGAGCGTAGCTGACTACTGCAGCGGCGGTTTGCCGCTGCGCTGCTGTAGCTCCTGCAGGAACCGTGCTGCAGCGGCGTGGTTCGCGGAGTGCGAGATGGAGAGGCCGTGCGTGGTCAGCACGCGAATGGTGCGCCCGCGCTGCAGCGTCTGCACGGCGACGATGTCGCGATACGGAATGGTGCGGGTGGGGAAGAGCCAGAAGTGCTGCGTCAGGCCGGTGGGGGTAAGCGTGATGGTGCCCGGCAGCGGCACCAGCCCAATGGCCAGGGCAGCCAGAAAGATGAGGCCGATCCACCAGGGGGTGTGGTGTGTCTCCACGTGGAGATACCACGCAAAGAAGAGGATGTAGAGCGGCAGCGCCACGGCGCGCGACCAGGCGTAGAGCGGCTTGATGGGGAAGGCGAGGCCAGCCGCCGTTGCTCGTGCCTTGCCCGTGCTGACGCGGCTGCCGTAGAGCAGCACCAGCGCCAGCGCGATGCTGATGGCGCGCACGAGGCTGGGGTCCATGTGGAGTGTGTTCATCCTGTGTGCTTCTCTCCTGGCTGGGTTCAGGGGTGGCTGGTGGTGGCGGCCGGGGGCGTGTAGTACGGCAGCTTCTGCTGCTCCTCTGAGGCGCGTTTGATGGTGATGTCGTCGAACAGAATGGACGGGGCGATGGTGGTCTGGGGCACCGGCCCGGCCAGGTTGTCCACATAGGACGTCGCATCGTCGCCGGCCGCGATGATGCCGGAGCGAAGGCTGCGGGTGTCGAGCTCGTCAAAGGCCGCGCCACGCAGCAGCTGGCGTGTGCCATCGGGGTGCAGCAGGTAGAGCAGTCGTGGCTCCAGGTCGCCGCCCAGCGTTTCCACCAGGTAGACGTCGCGATTCTGCTCTTTGGCCAGGTCCAGCAGCTTCTGTTGCATCTGTGCTGCGGTGAGCGGCGCGGTGCTTTGGACCACGACGACGCCGGCCCGGGATCGTGCTGCCTGGGCCGCTGCGGCGCGTCCGTGACCGTTGGAGGCAGGGAAGTCGCGGATGGGCTCGCGGTCGATCAGGAAGCCCTCAAGCTTGCCGGCCTGCACGATGGTTACCGGCTGAGCGGGCACACCTTCGTCGTCGACGGTGTAGGCACCCAGGATCTGCTGGTCGTGAAAGCTGGTAAGCGCGGGCTGGTCGGTCACGTTCAGGAACTCTGGCAGTACCCGCGCGTGCAGGCTGGAGCTGTAGGCGCCTTGCGTGCGGGCGGTGGTGCCCATGTCGGGCCGGTTGGCTACGACGTTGGGCACCAGCAGCGCCGTAAAGACGTCGGCTGCGGCGTCGCCAGAGAGCAGGACGGGGCCGTGATAGTCCTCGGCAGAGACGACAGGGGCGTTGCGCAGATCCTGCAGACTCTTCAGATCGTCGAGGACGCGCTGCCGATAGGCGGGCCACGACTCCAGCTTGTCTGCGGTCACGGCCGTAGAGCCGTTGTCGCGCCCCAGCCGCATGCCGTCAGCCGCCTGTCCACCGACGCTGATGCTGTTGGTATAGACGGAGTAGCCGTTGCGCATCACCGTACCCTCGGAGTTGACCAGGTAGTGGTTGATGGCGATCGCGCGAATGCTGGCCGTGGAGTACTGCACGTCGGCGGCGAAGGCGCGCACCTGCGGGTCGGTCGCAAACAGGCCGCTGGCGTCTACGATGTGCTGCTTCCAGGCGGCGCGGTCAAGCACCAGCGAGACCGTTGGGCCGATGGCCACGACGGGCTTGGCCGGGGAGAAGTCATTCTGCTGGGGTGGCGTCTGGAACTGCTTGAGCGCGGCCTGCTTGGCGGCATAGCTGCGCAGTGCGATCTTGTAGGCATCATCGGTCGCGGTCCACAGAGCGTAACGCAGCGCGGTCGGGTTGGTGTCCAGCGGTGCAAGCTGCACCACTCCGTCACCGCGTGCGGAGCTGGAGTCTGCCGTGTAGTCGCCGACACGCACGACGACGTGGACTGCGCGCTGGTGGTTCTCCTGCTCCAGCGTGAGGGCGCCATAGTTGGCCACGGCCTCGTAGGTGGTCAGGTCGTCCAGGCGGTACTCAATGAAGTACGGGCGTTGCATGCCGGGCAGCAGCAGCTGGTCCCGCTCGCGTTGCAGCTCGTCCTGCATGGCGCGCAACATGGGGTCGTCAGGGGGCTTCGGTTGCGCGGTGGTCTGTGCCAGGGCGGTGTGGCCAGCTACGGCCAGAGTAAGCAGCAGCAAAGGCAGGCGGCGGCGGCTGAGGCGGGCGGCGTTCATTTCGCCTCCGGGGCTGGCGCTGCAACCGGCGGCGGCGGCAGGATCGGAGGTCGGTTATTGCCCTGTGCCTGGCGCTGTGTCTCAATCTCGCTGATGAGCATGGCCGGTGCTACGGCAGAGACGGGAATGGAGCCCGACTCCGCACCGCAGATGCCGTTGAAGATGGCGGGATGGTCATCGGTCGCAACGATGCGGTTGAGCGCTGCCTGCGGCGTGCCCACAATCGAGACGCCGCGCACCAGTTCGTCGGGCCGGCCATCGACGTAGACGCGGTAGACGACCAGCGGAATGACCGAGAAGGCCTGTGGCGAGCGGCGGGTCGTCACGGCGAAGCCGGAGGAGATGTCCTCAAAGTACAGGCCGTAGGCCTTGCCCTGCTTTTTCGCTTCGTCCACCAGCATCTGGCGCAGCTCCGCATCACTCACCATGTGGGTGGAGGAGACGATCAGGTTGCCCTGCCGTCCGGTGGGCATGTGGCCGCTCTCGGCGCGTCCGTGGCCGTTGCTCTGGGCAAAGCTGGCGATGGGCATCCGCGACATGAGAAAGGTATCGAGCACGCCGTCCTTGATCAGGTCCACGCGCTGTGCGGGCTGGCCCTCATCATCGTAGGCGTAGTGGCCGCTCAGGGCGTTGCCGTGGAAGCTGGCGAGTGTCGGGTCATCGGCGACGGAGATGAAGGTGGGCATAATCTGCTTGTTCAGCAGGCGGGTAAAGGTCTGTCCCTCCTCGTCGCCACGCTGCCGCTGTCCCTCCAGGCGGTGGCCCAGCACCTCGTGGAAGAAGACGGCGGCGGCGCGTCCGGAGAGGATGGCCGGGCCGTCGAAGGGCTCGGTGATGGGCGCCTTGCGCAGGTCCTCAAGGTTCTTCGCCATGACGTTGGCTTTGGCCAGCAGCTCGCTTTGCGCGGGCAGCGTGGCCGGGTCGTCCGACTCGAAGGTCTCAACGCGGAACAGATCCATGCCATCGGCAGCGCGGGTGCGGCCCACCAGAATCAGGCGAGCGACGCGGCTGGGCGTTGCCACACGCGTGCCCTCAGAGGTGACGACGTAGTCGATCTCCGTGGAGGCCTGGAGGCTGACGCTGTCAAATAAGACGTCAGGATACTGCTGCAGCGCGGTCGAGAGCTCGCGCAGTCGCGCCTGCCACACGCTGGTGTCGATGCGGAACGGTGCCGGCGGCGGTTGCAGATCGGCACGCGCGGTGTTGTTGGCGGCCTCAGTCGTAAAGTCGCCAGAGTTGTCCTCTTCGCGGGCGCGTACCTGCTGCTCGGTCTTCACCTTCAGGTAGGCGTCCAGGGCGCGCGCATAGCCGCGGTTGGTGCCAAACCAGAGGCTGCGCGCCAGGGCCTCGCGATCATCGCTCAGCGGCAGCGGAACGGTAGTCAGGGCAGAGTTGCGGTGGTCGCCGTGGGTGTTGTCCTGCTGGGCACTGCCGATGCGTACCTGGATATCGGCGTTGCGGCGGTGCGCGCTAGCCATGGAGGTGATGGCGCCATACTGCGCACTGATGGTCGTGCTTATGCCGTCCGAGACCTCGTAGCTGATGAAGTAGGGCCGCGGCTGCTGGGCAGAGGTGGAGGTGCCGAGCGAGGCCATGGCGCGCTGCAGCTCTGCCTGCATGGTGCTGACCAGCGTGTTGCCGGCGGGCTGGGCAGGATGCGCAGCAGCGGGGCGCGAGGCAGCCGGGCGAGGAGCAGCGGCACGTAGCGTGTGCGCAGGCAGCAAAGGCAGAACAACAAGGCACGCCAGGGTGCAGGTGCGTGCAGCGAAAGCAGGTGGCCGCATAACTTCGAGAGCCCTCAGAGTGCAGATTGCAACTGATGCCGAGTGTATCGGAAGTAGGGCTGCCGTGGCTTGACAGCCAACCGGCGAGGGGCTGGAATGAGCCATGGGACGCAGCAGAGCGTGCGTCGGGAGTTGAGATGGCAGAGCTGGGATACGCGCTGGAGGCACTGGGCCAGCTGCTCTGGGCCTGGCCCTTTGTGCGGTCAGGGCTGCACCATGCACCGGCTGTGCAGGTGGATCGGCGTGCGCGCTGGGGCATCCTGTTGCAGGGTCTGGCGTTTCCTGTGGTGTGGAGCAGCCGCTTCTGGCTCCAACCGGTGCCGGGCTGGCGAGTGGGCATGGCGGCGATCTGGCTGGCGCTGGCGTCGCTGCTCTCCTGGAGCGCAGTGCGTGCGCTCGGTCGCAATCTGCGTGTGGACGCTGCCCTGGGAGCGGAGCATGACCTGGTACGCAGCGGCCCCTATCGCGTGGTGCGGCACCCGGTGTATACCTCGCTGTTCTGTCTGCTGCTGGGGCAGGCGAGTGTGGTGGCAGGCTGGCGGCGACTCGGGCTGGCGCTGCTGCTCATGGTCGTCGGCACGGAGATTCGCGTCCGCCTGGAGGACCGTCTGCTGGCTGCGCGCTTTGGCGAGGCCTTCGCCAGCTTTCGAAGCCGCGTCTCCGCCTACCTGCCGGGGTTGCGATGAGCGCGAACCGGCGGAGGTTGCTGGCTGGGTGCGTGGCGCTGCTGGCCGTAGGCTCGGCCGTTGGGCAGACGCACGGCGTGGTGCCGCGCTACACGCTGCCGCCGCCGCTGCTGGCACGCGCGCAGGCCTACACCGTGCGTCACACAACCCTGCAGGTGTGCTTCATGGTGTGGCAGCTGCTGCAACTGTGGGGTTTGCTGGCGCTGGGCGTGGCCGCGCGTTTACGCAGTGTGGTGCAGCGCGTGGGTCGCGGGCAGTCCCTGCAGGCGTGCCTGTACACCTCGCTGCTGGTGGTGCTGCTGGCCGTGCTGAATCTTCCGGTGCAGGCCTGCGGACATCGGCTGGCAGTGGAGTACGGGCTCTCGGTGCAGGGCTGGCCCAGCTGGCTGCAGGATCATGCGCGCAGCACGGCCGTGATGGCGGTGGTGGGCAGCGTGCTGGTGCTGGTGGTGCAGGCTTTGCTGCAGCGGATGCCGCGCCGCTGGTGGCTGGGCTTCTGGGGCTTTGCCGTGGTGCTGATGGTGCTGGGGGTCTTTGCTGCGCCGCTGGTGATTGACCCGCTGTTCAACCGCTTTGAGCCACTCGCCTCCAGCAGTCCGGCGCTGGTACAGCAGCTGCAACAGCTGGCGGCGCACGCCGGAGTCACGATCCCAGCCGATCACATGGTGCTGATGCGCGCCAGCGCCAAGTATACGGAGCAGAACGCCTACGTGACGGGCTTCGGTGCCAGCCGACGCGTGGTCGTGTGGGACACCGCGGTGCAGCACTCCAGCCCGGATGAGCTGCTGTTTGTGCTGGGGCATGAGCTGGGGCACGACGTGCTGCACCATATTCTGCGCGGCATGGCGTTTGCTGCCGTATTGATGCTGGAGCTGCTGTGGCTGGCGCACCGAATGTGGCGCTGGCTGCTGCGCCGCTATGGGCCGCGGTGGCAGCTGCGCGGGCCACGCGACCTGGCCGCGCTGCCTGCTCTGTACCTGGTCGTGCTGCTGCTGCAGTTTGTAACGCTTCCTGTCACGAATGCGTTTAGCCGCGAGCTGGAGCATGAGTCCGACGTCTATGGGCAGGAGGCGATTCACGGCCTAGTGGCCGATCCCCAGGCCATTGCGTCGCGATCGTTTGCCGAGATGGGCGCGGAGAGCCTGGAAGAGCCTGACCCCGGTGCGCTGCTGGTGTGGTGGAGCTTTGACCACCCCGCCGTGCGCGATCGGGTGGCGTTTGCTGCCCGCTACAATCCGTGGAGCGGGCCGGTGCAGCCCAGATATTTCAAGCGTCCTCCCATAGGGTTAGAATGACGGGCATGGCAACGGACTGTTTGTTTTGCAAGATCGTCGCGGAGAAGATTCCCGCAATGTTTGTGTACGAAGATGAGCTGTGCGTCGCGTTTGCGGACATCAATCCGCAGGCGAGAACGCACGTACTGATTGTTCCGCGGGAGCACGTCGCCTCCATGGCACACCTGGCGCCGAAGCATACTGCGCTGGTGGGCCACCTGATGGCTGCCGCTGCCGAGGTGGCGCGACGCAATCGGCTGGATGAGCGCGGCTATCGGCTGGTGGTGAACACAGGTGTCGAGGGCGGGCAGACGATCGAGCACCTGCATATTCATGTGCTGGGTGGACGCCACATGGATTGGCCTCCGGGCTAGCACGCAGCGAGACGGCGCGCGGTGAGACGAAGACAGCAGCAGGCGAATAGCGCAGCAGACAACGATGCCCGGCGAGTGTGCCGGGCATTGGTGTCCTCAGGTGGTGCCTTTCAGGCGACCTACTGATTGTAGTTCGGCTCGTCCTCTTGCTCGCTTCCGTAGCGTCGCAGCAGGTTGGGCAGATTTTGTGAGAAGGCGGCACGCGGCATCACCACGTCGCAGCCTGCCTCGGTCGCTTTGGCCTTCAGGTCGCCCTGCAGGTGCGAGAGGAAGCCGATGATGGAGGTCGAACGCTTCAGCTTGCTCTTCAGCTTGGGAATCAGCGTGAGCGGCTTGACGTTCACATTGTTCAGGTCAAAGACGATCAGCCCGGGGCGCTGCTCTTCGGGCAGGTCGGTCAGGGCCGCAATCGCATCCTTGTCCCCCTTCACAAAGGCCACCTTGACACCCAGCTTGCGCGAGGTCTCCTGGATCTTGGCCGTGAAGAAGAGATCTTCAATAAAGAAGTAGATGCGCGTCGGCGCGTCTTCCGGAATCGGGATGGGGCGTCCGACGGAGTAGTCGATGGGCTGCGAGTCGCTGGGGTACGCCGTGCGAGAGCCGCCGCGGCCGCCGTAGTTGCCATTGCCACCGGTCTCGATGGTGGAGGGTGGGCCGTCGGCAAAGTTGCCATTCACGGCGCGGTAGCTGTGGTCCATGGGGCCGACAAAGCCGCGTGGCCCGCGCTGCTGCTTGCCGCCGCCACCGCTGCCGCCCTTGCGCTTGAAGCCGGAGACCGTGTTGCCGGGCTGGTGGGTATCGCGGTCGCGATAGCCGCCGCCGCTGGCCTGGGCCTCGCCGCCGCCACCACCGCCACGCTGCCGGTCGCGGAACTTCTTCTTCCAGCGCTTGGTGCCGTTCTGATTTTGCTGGCCGCTACCCTGCTGGCTGTTGCCCTGCGGCTGTGCTGCCGCCTGCAGGTTGCCGACGGGTTGTCCTGCGGATTGCTCACCGCTGGCCTGCGGGCTCTCCTGGAACTCGGCACCGCCGCCCTTATTCTTGCGCTTGCGCCGACGCCGCCGGCTGCTCTTGGACTGCCCCATGCCTTGCACGCCGCCGTTGCCGCTGAACTGACCATCCTGATCGTGCGCTGCAGGTGGTGCTGGCTGACCCTGGTACGTACCGACCTCGGGTGCGTTTTGCTCTGAACTCATGCTTCCACTTCCTGAATTACGTTAGACAGCGCCTGGCGAGAGGCACCGGGACGTGACAGTTCCCTCGCAGAGACTGCGAGAGACAGGCCAGGCCGGAGGTGCAGCGTCGGATGAAACGGTGTCAAGTTGTACTCGAAACTCTAAGTAATAGTGTTGCGATGGACTGGGAGCATCCGTAGAAGACCGGCGCTAACCACCTGCATCGCCTCGTGTGGCAAACCATCGCGCTCTCATCAACCGGCGAGAGTCCGACAGGTCTGATCCCTGATTGCCTTGCGTGCAATGTGCCTGTGTGCCATGCACCGCCGATCGATGACCATCCAGCGATCTGGCAGCAACTGCGCGGGAAGCGGCACCCACAGCCGATTTCACCAGGCAACTGTGAGGTTACCCGGAATACCTGCCGTTGGCAAGCAGGATATTGACGGAGAACCTAGCCCAAATGCGGCACTGTGGTGAGGGGCTGGAGAAGAACCAAGGCAGATCACTTCGGAAACGCAGCAGAGGCCACCGCGTGGGGGCCTCTGCTCTATGGCCAGTCGCTGGCCTCCTGAAAAGGTGCTCCCGCTGAGGGAGCGGCACTCGGTCTGACTTTCGCAGCATCGTTGGCTACGAGTGTTTCAGGCGGTGCGTGTGCTGCAGCATGACGCATGGCATCAGCTGCGCGATGCAATTCATGGAGCAATTGACGTGCCAAACTCAAAGTATTGCAAATACGGCTTTTGGGGGATGCGGGGAGCCGATCTTCTCCAGAAAACAGAGAACCGGGTGGGCGGGGCTACAGTTTTTGGGAGATTGTGGCCGGTCGATCCTAAGAAAAACGCCACGATTGTTGTTTGACCGCGCTTAGGTGCAGCCCTATAATTCGATGTGTTCTGGCCACCTGTCTGTGAATCCCCGTTATAGAGCGGGGTCTCGGGTGCCGCAAGGTCCGGGCTGGCAGCAGTGCGGAGTGGGTGGGAACGAATGGTTCGTAAGGCTTGGATGGCTCGCGCAGGTGCGCCGACGGCCCTAGACGGTAAAGCCGAAGGAGTACCGAGAGATCGCATGAAGACCAAGAATGTAATGTGGGCTGCGCTGGGCGCAGGCTTGATGGTGGTAACGTGTGCAGCACAGACGGCGACGTCGGCCCCTGCAGCTGCGGCTGCTCCGGCGGTTGCCATGACGCCTTCGAAGGTGGCTCTGATCGAGTTTGAAGAAGTTGTGGCAGAGACCAACGAGGGACAGCACGCGCTGAAGGATCTGCAGACCAAGTTCGAGCCGAAGAAGAAGGATCTGGACGCGCAGCTGGCCGAGATCGACAAGCTGAAGAAGGACCTGCAGGCTGCTCCGGCGACCACGACGGCCGCGGAGAAGAGTGCGCGGCAGAAGACGATCGACGCCAAGGAGCGGGCGCTCTCCCAGGCCGCTGCTGAAGCCGAGCAGTCGTACCGTAAAGAGATGCAGGATGCGATCGGTAAGATCGCGCAGAAGATGGGTCCGGTGGTGCTGGACTATGTGAAGCAGAATGGCTATACGCTGCTGCTGAACAATACGGGCCAGCAGGCCGGGTTGAGCGTGATGTGGATGACGCCCGGCACGGATATCTCCCAGGCTGTGCTGGAGGCCTATAACAAGGTCTCGGGCGTAGCGCCGCTGGAGGCACCTGCTGCATCGGCCCCGGCCAAGCCAGCAGCCTCCAAGTAGCAGGTTCTGAAGGGTGACCCCGCAGCTGCGGCTGCGGACGACATTGTAGTTATGGTGAAGGAGCAAGACAGACGTTTATGAAGCGCACCTTGGTAGTTCTCTCCGCACTTGGCGCTGGCCTGATGACCTCGGCTGGCATCGCCCAGACCGCAGCTGCTCCGGCCCCCGCCGCTCAGGCCGTACCCGTCCAGCCAGAGGCCATTCCGGCAAAGATTGCTCTGATCGCCTTTGAACAGGCTGTGTTTGCCACCAACGAGGGCCAGCGCAACGTTCAGGACGTGCAGAGGAAGTACGAGCCGAAGAAGGCAGAGATCGACAGCCTGTCGCAAGAGGTGGACTCGCTCAAGAAGCAGCTGCAGAGTGCTCCGGCGACGATGAGTGATGAGGAGCGTGCTTCGCGCCTGAAGACCATCGACACCAAAGAGAAGCAGCTGAACCGCGACGCCGAGGATGCGCAGACCGCCTACAACAGCGATCTGCAGGATGCCTATGCCAAGCTGGCTCAGAAGGTTAGCGTAACCCTGAAGAACTACGTCGCGCAGCACGGCTACACGCTGCTGCTGGATGTGAGCAACCAGCAGAGCGCCGTGATGTGGGCGCTGCCGAACACGGACGTTACCCAGGCTGTCGTGGAGGCATACAACGCCAGCTCGGGAGTTGCGGCACCGGCTCCGTCGGCACCTTCCGCACCCTCGGCCAGCCGTCCGCGTCCTGCCTCGGCCAGCCGCCCGGCAGCCACCAAGTAAACGCAGGCCCAGGCAGGCTGGCTCCGCTGGTTTGCTCAAGTGCCCTAAGTATTGCCCGTCAGCAGAGGCTGAATCTTAGCCTTTGCTGGCGGGCTTTTTGCTGTGGCTAACCAGAGATGTCTGTGGAAAAAAGTGTGGATTGCCGCGCCCTTGCCGCTTGACGCTCCGGCGGGTGCTCTGGTTGCAAGGCCCCCGCAGTGGGGCACTGGCTACAAGGCTAAGGTGTTTATCCTGTGCAACATAGCCTGCGGCGCCGCAGCCAGCCGGGCAGCCGTGCCCAGCCAGCCGCGCAAAGCCCGCGGATTTCCGGGCTTTCCACAGATTGTGATTACTCCTGAGTTACATATGCGGCGGGGATGTCTGCAGGTCAGCTACTCCTCGCCCACCTTGAGCACGGCCAGGAACGCTTCCTGTGGAATGTCCACTTTGCCGATGCGCTTCATGCGCTTCTTGCCTTCCTTCTGCTTTTCCAGCAGCTTGCGCTTACGCGAGATATCGCCGCCGTAGCACTTGGCGATGACATTTTTGCGGATGGCGGAGACGGTCTCGCGGGCGATGATCTTGGAGCCGATGGCGGCCTGAATGGCGACCTCGAACATCTGCCGCGGAATCAGTTCGCGCATCTTGGCCACCAGGGCTTTGCCCCGATCGTAGGCGAAGTCGCGGTGCACGATGATCGAGAGTGCGTCCACTGGCTCGCCGGAGACGAGGATGTCCATCTTGACCATGGGCGAGACCCAGGTGCCGGCCAGGTGGTAGTCCAGGGATGCGTAACCGCGCGAGACCGACTTGAGCTTGTCGTAGAAGTCGAGCACGATCTCGTTGAGTGGCAGCTCGTAGGTCAGCAGGACGCGTGTCTCGGAGACGTATTCGAAGTTCTGCTGGCGACCGCGTTTGTCCTCGACCAACTTCAAGATGCCGCCGACGTACTCTTCGTTGGTCAGAATCTTGGCCGTGATGACCGGCTCTTCGATGCTTTCGATCTCCGATGGGTCTGGCCAGCGGGAGGGATTATCGACTTCGGTTACAGATCCATCGGTGAGGGTGATTTTGTAACGGACACCGGGCGCTGTGGTGATGAGGTCGAGGTTGTACTCGCGCTCCAGGCGCTCCTGGATGATCTCCAAATGTAACAGTCCGAGAAAGCCGCAACGGAAGCCGAAGCCCAGCGCAGCAGAGGACTCTGGCTCGAAGGAGAAGCTGGCATCGTTGAGGCGCAGCTTTTCCAGTGCGTCGCGCAGCATGGCGTGCTCGTGCGAGTCGACGGTGTAGAGGCCTGCAAAGACCATGGACTTGATGTCTTCAAAGCCGGGCAGCGGCGAGTCGCAGGGCTCATCGACGGAGGTGATGGTGTCCCCCACCTTGGTGTCGGAGACGTTCTTGATGGTGGCGACAAAGAAGCCGACTTCGCCGGCGGTCAGTTCGGCGAGTTCGACCGGCTTCGGCGTCATGACGC
Source organism: Acidobacteriota bacterium (assembly GCA_028872955.1). Classification (GTDB taxonomy): domain Bacteria; phylum Acidobacteriota; class Terriglobia; order Terriglobales; family Acidobacteriaceae; genus Edaphobacter. The sequence goes on along the minus strand of JAGWNX010000006.1, from coordinate 56,485 downwards.
CCATCGAGACGACGTCGAAGATCTTTCCGTTCGACATGACCTTGATGCGTTGGCCCTTGCGCAGGCGACCGTTGATGATGCGCGCGAGGACGATCACGCCCTTGTAGGGGTCAAACCAGGAGTCGAAGATGAGTGCCTGCAGGGGCGCATCCGGGTTGCCCTGTGGAGGCGGAAGGAGCGTGACGACGGCCTCAAGAATCTGCGCAACGTTGAGACCGGTCTTGGCCGAGACCGCGATGGCGTCGCTTGCGGGCAGGCCAACGGACTTCTCGATCATCTCCTTGGTGCGGTCGATGTCCGCCGAGGGCAGATCGATCTTGTTGATGATGGGGATGATCTCCAGACCGTTAGAGATGGCCAGGTAGGCATTGGCCAGCGTCTGGGCCTCGACGCCTTGCGAGGCGTCGACCACGAGCAGCGCGCCTTCGCAGGAGGCGAGCGAACGGGAGACTTCGTAGGAGAAGTCGACGTGGCCGGGCGTGTCGATGAGGTTGAGCTGGTAGGTCTCGCCATCGGCTGCCTGGTACATCATGCGCACGGTGTGTGCTTTGATCGTAATGCCGCGCTCGCGCTCCAGGTCCATGGCGTCGAGCACCTGCGCCTGCATCTCGCGCGAGGTGAGTGAGCCGGTCAGCTCCAGCAAACGGTCAGAGAGCGTGGACTTGCCGTGATCGATATGCGCGATGATCGCGAAGTTGCGAATGTGAGATGGATCCATTGTGCTGGTGAAGAGCCTCAGATATCTATCTTAACACCGCGGGCAAGGTGCCGGAGCCTGCGCGGCGGCCACGGTAGGGAGCAGGTACAGCCGTGGAGCGAAGCGGTGTGTCACGCTTACAATGAAGAAGAAGTCCAGGGAGCGGTGTGGGTTTGAGGAAGCAGATGCAGCGGTGGGCGGCGGTCTTGGGATGTGTGCCGTTGCTGCTGTTGGTGGGGTGTCCTCAGCAGAGAGCCGCTGCTCCGGGCAAGGTTGCCGCGCAGGCGACGGCACCAGCGTTGCCAGGCAGCCAGCAAGCCGCAACGGAGGGCCAGGACCGCGCAGCGTTTGCGGAGCATGCGGCGCGCGTGGAGCAAGTGATCCAGCGTGCGGAGCGCGCCTATCACAGCGGCGTGGAGAACTATCGCAATGGCCACCTGGACGCGGCGCGCATGGACTTTGATGCGGCGGTCGATGGCATGCTGACCAGCGGCATGGATCTGAAGCACGATCCGCAGCTGGCGGATGAGTTTGAGCATCTGCTGGATGCGGTGAACTCGCTGGAGATGTCTGCCCTGAAGCAGGGCAATGGCTTCTCGCCCACGCTGGAGGCTGCGCCGCTGGATGCCGCCGACGAGGTGACGTTCCCTGCGAACGGCGCGCTGACGGCACAGCTGGCGGCAGAGCTGAAGACGACGCAGTCGGACTTTCCGCTGGTGGTGAATGATTATGTGGCCGGCTTTATCAGCTACTTCACCAACTCGCCCGGCGGGCACGCGCACCTGCTGCGCTCGCTGGAGCGTGCCGGCCGGTACAAGGACATGATCTCCAAGAACCTGCGCGAGGCTGGCGTGCCGCAGGATCTGATGTACCTGGCCGTGGCAGAGTCGGGCTTTCAGCCGCAGGCGCTCAATGCGCGGTCTGGCGCGGGCGGCATGTGGCAGTTTATGCCTACGGGCGCGTATGGCCTGCAGCGCAATGGCTGGTTTGATGAGCGGTTTGATCCGGAGAAGAGCTCGAAGGCCTATGCGCGCTATATGAAGTCGCTGTACCTGCAGTTTGGTGACTGGTATCTGGCGATGGCGGCGTACAACTGGGGGCCGGGGTATGTGCAGCGCGCCGTGATGAAGACCGGCTATGCAGACTTCTGGGAGTTGTACCGTCGCAACATGTTGCCCGCGGAGACGAAGAACTACGTGCCGGGCATTATTGCGGCCATCATCATGGCGAAGAATCCGACGCAGTACGGGCTGGACCGGATTGTGCCGGACCCGCCAGTGGAGTCCGATACGGTCACGGTGGACTACGCGGTGGATCTGCGCCTGGTGGCGGATGTGACGGGTGCGTCGCTGGCTGAGATCGTGGGGCTGAATCCGAGTCTGCTGCGCATGGCGACTCCGTCCGATCTTCCGTTTGATCTGCATCTGCCGGTGGGTACGCGCGAGGCCTACGAAGAGCGCATCAAGTCGATTCCAGAGGAGAAGCGCGCGACGTGGCGGTTCCACGTGGTGAAGCCGGGCGAGACGCTGGAAGAGATTGCAACGGCACTGCGTGTGCGACCGGCTGAGGTGGCGGAGGTCAACCAGCTGGGCGAGGGTGCCGTGGTCGCCGCGGGAGATGAACTGGTGATTCCTGTCGCGCCCGCGCTGGCTGCCCCGGTGCGCACGCAGCACTACACGGTGCGTCGTAGCGACACGCTGGTTACGGTGGCAGATCGCTTCAACGTGACGGTGGAGCAACTGCGCAGCTGGAACCATCTGCGTTCCAGCAAAGTAAAGCCCGGGCAGAGCCTGACGGTTGCGGCACCGGTGCGACTGGCTCCCATGACGCATGTGCGCAACCGCCGCGCGCATGGTGCCGATGCGGGTACGAGCGTTGCCTCGCGCGGTGGCAGGCATGCGGCTGCCGTGGGCAGCAAGCACGGTGGCAGCGCAGCCAGCGGCAAGTCGAGCGGCAAGGCGAGCGGCAAGTCGAGCGCGAAAGCTGGCAGCGGCAAAGCTGCAGCGCATGCGCACAGCGCAGGCTCAGGCAAGAGCAGCACGAGCAGCAGGAAGAAGCATAGCGTCGCTCACTAAGCGTGGTGTGGCGCAGTGCGCGCACGGCGTGTTGCGGGTGTCTGCGGTGCTGGCTTGGATGACTGCGCTACACGAAGAGCTACCGGCCCAAAAAGATTGCTTGCTATCGCTAGCGAAGCGATGCACTCTATTGCTAGAATTCGTCCGCAACGCAAGAGCGCTGTGCTTGAGCGGTGCACGACAGGACAGAGACGCAGGGCCAGCAGCACGAGGATGGCAAGATGAACTTCGATGAGTCGAGCAAGTTGTATGCAGCGGCTGGATACGAGGATCATGACGCTGCGCACGACGCTGAGGATGATCTGACGCACCACTTCGACGACGACGAGGACGACGAAGAGGAGTTGACGATGACCTCCGATGACGACGACATTGTGGAAGAAGACGAGGACGACGTGGTGACGGAAGAGATCAGCGAGACGATCCTAGTGATTACGGAGACCCCGGCGGACAACTTTACGCCGGTGACGGAAGAGACTGCGGTGCCGGTAGTCGAAGCTCCTGCAGTTGTCGTGGCCGCCAAGGCCACCAAGCCCGCGGCCAAGAAGAAGCCCGCGGCGAAGAAGCCTGCAGCCCGCAAGCCTGCAGCGAAGAAGGTCGCTGCCAAGAAGGCACCTGCCAAGGCTGGCAAGAAGGCGAGCAAGCCGGTAGCGAAAAAGGCTGCTGCCAAGCCTGCCAAGGCTGCAAAGAAGGTGGCCAAGAAGGCCGCCGTCAAGACATTGAAGTCTGCCGCGAAGAAAGCCAGTGCTCAGCGCGGCGGTGCGGTTGCCTCGAAAAAGGCAGCCAGCAAGAAGGGCACTGCGAGCAGTAAAAAATCAACGAAGAGAGGTAATACCTTGGCAACTAAGAAAGTAGCAGCGAAGAAGGCCCCTGCGAAGAAGGCAGCCGCGAAGAAGGCTCCTGCAAAGAAGGCGCCGGCGAAGAAGGCTCCTGCAAAGAAGGCACCGGCGAAGAAGGCCCCTGCAAAGAAGGCCCCGGCAAAGAAGGCACCGGCGAAGAAGGCCGCTGCGAAGTAAACCGTAACCTAGGCAAGCAAAAATGCCCGGGCTCCGTTATGGAGTGCCGGGCATTTTTGCGTCGGTACGTTTTGCGTTGGTGCAGGGTGCTGCCGGGGAGTGAGGCTTACTTGTGGGCTGCAATCTCGGCCAGCACTTCTTCGCTGTGGTGGTCTACCTTCACATCGGGCCAGAACTTGACGATCTTGCCCTCGGGCGAGATGAGGTAGGTCTGGCGGCTGGCGAACTTGACGGGTCCCATGCCGCGCACGGGCACGCCGTAGAGGTCCACCACCTTGTGGTCGGGGTCTGCCAGCAGCTTGAAGGTCAGGCTCTCCTGCGTGCAGAAGCTCTTGTGGCTGTCGGCAGTATCCAGCGAGACGCCGAGTACGGCGGCGTTCAGCGCGGTGTACTTGTCCAGGTCGCGCTGAAAGTTGTGGGCTTCAATCGTGCAGCCGGTCGTCTTGTCCTTGGGGTAGAAGTAGAGGACGACCCACTTGCCCTTGAACTCTGAGAGGCTGACGGGTGTGTTGTCCTGCGAGGGAAGCGTGAAGTTGGGTGCGGTGGCACCCACGGCGAGAGAGTCAGCTGCCTTGGCACGCAGGCCAAAGGTGCCAGCCGTGAGCAGCAGAGCAGCAGCGGTGAGTAGGAAGGCAGTGCGCATGTCGGAATCCTTAGTGTGGATGTGGTGCTGCAGAGTGGACGAAGCAGCCGTTGCAATGGACTCGGCCGCTGTTGATTCGATGAACGATCGGCCGGACGCTATGCGGCTTCATCATACGTCTTCTGCTGCGTGGTTGGCACGTCGGTCTAGCTGGCGACGATGGCGATGCCTGCGGCGTCTGCTGCGGCGAGAATGGCTTGCTGATCAAAGAGCAGCGTGCGGCCAGCCTCCACGGCCAGGCAGGTGGCGCCGGCCTGGCGCATGGTGTCGATGGTGGCTGTGCCGATGACGGGCACATCGAAGCGCATATCCTGGTTGGGTTTGGCGACCTTCACGACGGTCAGGGCGCGGCGCAGGGTGGTCGTGTCGCCCTCAATGGGCGGTTCCAGCGAGGCCAGCAGTGCGCCAGCGCGGGCAATGGTTGCATCCGTGCCCTCCATCGCCTCCACCGCAACGCAGGCTTGCGCGGCGATCACCACGGTCTGGCCCAGGTCGTAGCCTGCAATGGCCCGAGCCACGGCGCGTCCATACTCGATGTCGCGCGTCTCGTCGTCGTCCGGGGCGCGTCGGGTCAGCACGCCGACCGGGGCCAGTAGTGGCTCCAGATACTGCGTCGAGGAGATGAGCTCGATGCCTTCATCGGCCAGCACCTTGGCGATCGCGCCGAGCAGCATGTCTGTGTTGCGCGTGCGCAGACTCAGCAACAGCTTGGCCAGCCGCCAGTCTGGCCGAATGGCGGAGAAGATCTGCTTGTGCTTCACCTGCCCGGCCATGGTGGCCCGGGTGACTCCTTCGCGCTGAAAGGTCTCGATGAGCCGCGAGAGCTCGCCCAGCGAGAGCCAGTGCACGCGGATGCCCGGGTCTGCGGCGGCGCGTGCGTCCATCTCCGGATCGGTCTCTTCGCGGATTGCGGCGACGATGACGGTGAGGCCGTGGGCGCGTGCGGCCTCCAGCAGCAGGAACGGGAAGCGGCCATTGCCGGCGATGAGGCCTAGAATCTGTGCGTTACTCATAGGCGTGCGTTGCGGGTGGGCGGCAATTGTGGTGCTACCCACTCTCAGGATGGTAACGGAAGGAGGGTACCGGCGGGGAGACCGGGTACCACCCACGACGCATCGCGTGGCGAGTTCGTGGTATTCGAATCGACCGCAGCTTCTCCTCTAATAAAGGGGTACGCAGCGTACCTCATGCTGCGCGATGCCCCGTATTTGCTCCGTCGCAGGTTGTACAGGAGATCACATGCTCGCACGATACAAGATTCTGGTGGCACTCTTCGTTGGTCTGGCTCTGGTTGTGGCGGGCTGCTCCAGCTCCGGGTTGGATGGCATTCAGGTAAACCCGTCCTCGCAGGCACTTGCCGTTGGCCAGACCGCGCCGCTGACGGTAACTGCGACGTACGGAGCCAAAGGGCACCAGTCGACGTCTACACTGACGAGCGGCATCACCTGGACCTCCAGCGCGCCTGCAGTGGCAACAGTCAGCTCCTTGGGTGTGGTGACCGCACTAAGCGCCGGGACGGCTACCATCACCGCTACGGCCACAGCGTTCAACGGGCCAACGTCCAGCACATCCACAATCACCGTGACGGGCGCGGGCTCTTCCACGGTGAGCGGCAGCGTCGTCACACTGGCCGTGGTGCCTGGAGCGCAGTCCGTGGCGTCGCCCAGCCAGACCACGCAGTTCCTCGCGATTGGCACCACTTCGAGCGGCGCAACCGTCAACCTGACCAACCAGGTTGCCTGGAGCAGCAGCAGCACACAGATCGCCACCATCGGTGGCACCACCGGCTTTGCCACTGCCGTGGGTCAGGGCACGGCTACCATTAGCGCGCTGTTTACCAATGCAACGAGCGGCACGGTGGTCACTGGCACGGCGACGTTTACCGTACTGGGCGGCACAACGGAGCAGTTCACGGCAATCTCCATCACGCCGGGCGCGCAGTCGCTCTCTGCTTCGGGGCAAACCGGGCAGTTCATCGCATTGGGAACTTCTGGTACCACGGGCCTGCAGTCTGACGTAACCAGCTCGCCGCAGATCTCATGGAAGTCTGCGGTTCCTTCGATCGCAACGGTGAGTGCCTCAGGCCTGGTAACGGGCGTGAGCGTTGGAAGCACGACGATTACCGCCGAGTTGACGAATCCTGACAATAGCGTGGTGTCCAACACCGCTACGGTCACCGTGTCGCAGACCTCCGCACCAGAACCCCTGCTCTCGCTTCAGATCATTCCGAGTTCCATCACGGTGGGCAATCTGCAGGACACGGGCCAGTTCCTTGCCATTGGGACGTTCTCGACCGCGCCCTTTGTGCGCGATGTGACCAACTCGCCAAATGTCAATTGGTTGACCTCGAGCCCGAGTGTCTTCCCGGTGAACACCAACTCCGGTGGATCCTCGAGTGCCTCAGCTGGCCTTGTGACGGCTTACGGTGCGGGTTCGGCGACGATCATCGCTGAGGTTACCAACCCGACGGATGGCACGATTCAAACTGCTACTGCCACGTTCAACTGCCCGACTCCTACAAATCCGCCACAACCGGGTCAGTGTTACCAGGGGTCCCAGGCCTTTGCGCTCTTATCAACCCTGACGGTCTATAACGAGGGACTCAACACGACGGACTGGCAGGTTACAGCAGCGTCCGCCACAGGCACGGCCAATGTTCTCCACTGCGGTCCCGGCTGGAGCCTGGGTGGTGGCGCTGGCGGCTCGGTCTGCGTCGCAACCTATCCGCTGGGCACCTCGATCGTCTTGAAGGCGAGCGGGAGCAACTTCGGCGGCTGGTCGTACAACTGCGTTCCAAGCGATGCGCTGGGCAATGTGCTCAGTCCTGCAACGATCTCCGCAGCAGGGCCGAACTACTGCGTAGTGACCTTCTCACAAGCGACCAGCACCAAGCCTGCGAATACCAACGTCACCGTCGGTGCCATCTTCAACTGATCCTGCTGCAGCAGCGTCTGGCTTCGGCTGCCTCAGCTACCGGGCCGTCCCAGGGTGGGGCGGCCCGGCGGCGTATGGATTGAGCCCGAGGCGGGTTCCGGGATACTCTGATCGTGGGGAAAGGAGAAGTCTGAGATGAGCTCTTCGCATGAACACAAGTCCTGGTTTGACCGCAACTGGCAGGTGCTGGTCATTCTGTACGCGCTGCTGTTTGTCACCTGTCTGGTGTCGTTCAATCCGGTGAACTAAGCGGCTTCAGCGCTACTTTGACGAGGAAGGCGGAGCATGGGCTCCGCCTTTTGCATTGCCGGGGGACAGGGTGCCGTCGGCTTACAGCACGCCATCCCACAGGCGCAGTTCAGCCTCGGCGGGGTCGCGCTCCAGCCGTGGCGTGGCAGCCAGCACCATGGTTGGCCTGCTGGCGGGCGTGATGGCGGGCCAGGCCGGCAGACCCGGGGCGGTGGGTGCCTCGCCACGAATGAAGCTGGCCCAGGCGGTGTGCATCTGCTGCGCGAGCGGTGCGGCGGCGGGGTCGGCCTGTTCGTCGTGGTCCAGCATCTGCCATACCAGCGAGAGATCCAGGGCGTGGTAGGCCTGCCCTGCCATGGGGCCTGTGGGCTTGGCGTAGTCCAACCGATACATCCAGCTTGTACCGCCGGAGCGGAGGTTGGCTGCGGCGAAGCGAACGGAGGGTACCCAGTACTCCTCTGCGGTGGCGGCGCGGATGCGAAGCTGCTCCGGGGTCATCTCCGGGTAGAGCGCCCGGTAGCGGGCAAAGACGCTATTGAAGGTCGCCAGCGGCAGGTTGCCCAGGTCGCGTGCGGTGGGGTCTGCCGCCGGATGCGGACCCAGGAAGGCGGCGCTCTCATCGCGGTTGGTGCCGATCAGCAGGCGCTTGCCCAGGTGTGGCGTCTCTGCCACGACAGTTGCCGGGCTGTGCGGCAGCAGCGCATGGCCGATGAGCGGACGCAGTGGGAAGTGCATCTCGCTCGCAGCGATCAGCGCGTTCTGCGCGGTCAGCAGGTCTGTGGCCGGTGCCGTCAGCAGGTCGTTGAGGGTGCCGCTGGCTGAGGGATGCGTAGTGCGCCAGATGCGGCCGAACTGCTCCGCCACCTGGGCCGCCTGCGCAACGGTTACGACGCGCTCGCCGCCGCCGCTCTCTGAGATGGCGGACTGGAATAGCCGCGATGCCGCTGGAACCGCCATGAGCGCTGCGGTGGCCTTGGCGCCAGCCGACTCGCCGCCAATGGTGACGCGTGTGGGGTCGCCGCCAAAGGCCTCGATGTTGTGGTGGACCCAGTCGAGCGCGGTGTACAGGTCGCGCAGCGCGTTGTTGGCGGAGTCGGAGTAGGAGGGGCCCAGCAGCGGCTCCAGCTCCAGAAACCCGAAGACGCCCAGTCGGTAGGCGACCGTCACCAGCACAATGCCGTTGCGGGTGAAGTGCGAGCCGTCAAAGATGGGCGCAAACGAACTGCCTCCGGTGTATCCGCCGCCGTGGATGGAGACGTAGACCGGGAAGGGGCCGGGGCCCTGCGGTGCCCACACGTTCAGGTACAGGCAGTCCTCGCCCTGCGGCAGGGTGGAGGAGTTGGACTGCACGGCCGCGGCAGCAAAGCGGAGCGCCTCGCGCTCGCCGCTCCAGGGTTGCGCGGGCACGGGCGGTAGAAAGCGCAGCTGCCCGACCGGTGGTTGCGCAAACGGGATGCCACGAAAGACGCGGACGCCATCGACCAACTGCCCGCGAAGCCTGCCCAGCGGGGTGTTGACGAGTGTAGGCTCCTGCGTAGACGGCGGTTGCGCCAACAGCGAGGAGGGAGCCAGCGCAAGCCCGGCCAGCGATGCGGCAGAGGTGGTGAGAAAGCTGCGGCGAGAGAGGCCAGGCAGCAGGGTGGCTGCAGGGTGGCGCGAGTTGCGATCAAGCATGAAGGCTCCGAGGCTTGGGAGTTGGCGGCACGCGGAGTTCGCGTGGCGAGGGCAACGCGCATCCGCAGGCAAAGTACGAAGTGCGAACCATAGTACCCCGGGCAGCCAGGGTTGCGCCTGCGGGCCGTGGATGCCGAAACGATAAAATCAAGGCGAACTGCGGGCTTGCCATGAGAGAGAAGAGGCTGGCGATCGTTGTGGTCGCTGCCATGCTGGTGGGGTATGTCGGGGTGGTGGTGCTGGGCATGCTGGCCGGAGCCGGCGGCCTGCGCTGGAGCCTGTGGCCCGCGCCGCATGCGCGGCAGTGGCAGGTGGCATCGCTGGAGCAACTGCCGGAGCCGCAACGCCAGCTGGTGGCCTACGGCAAGCTGCTCTTCAACGAGACGCCGGTGTACGCCCCCGGCTACGTGGGCGGGCGCACGGCCTGCGGCAGCTGCCACGTGCAGGGCGGCATTGCACCGCAGGGACTGCCGGTGGTGGGCAGCGCCAGGCGCTTCCCCATGTTCAGTTTGCGCGCACGGCGCAACATCACGCTGGAGGATCGAATCCAGGAGTGCATGACGCGCAGTGAAAACGGCCGTGCCTTGCCTGCGCAGAGTCTGGAGATGCGAGCGCTGCTGGCCTACCTGGGCTGGCTTGCCGAGCCGCATACGGCAGAGGAGCCCTTTGCGGGCCACGGGCTGGCGCTGCTGCCGCCTTTGCGGCCCGACGTGCCGCACGGAGCACAGGTGTACGCCGCGCAGTGCGCGGGCTGCCATGGCGACGACGGTGCAGGCAAGCGCAGGCCCTATCCTCCGCTGTGGGGTGCGGACGCCTTCAACGATGGTGCGGGGATGAACAAACCGGAGAAGATGGCCGCGTTTGTGTACGTCAATATGCCGCAGAACCGGCCCGGTGTTCTCTCGCCGCAGGACGCCGTGGACGTTGCGGCCTTTATTCACCAGCAGCCTCGGCCCGCGTATAACCATGCCAATGACGGCTACTAGCCCGCCGCGCTACGATGGCCTTGCCGCAACTCCACGCAGAGGCGTTGCGCAAACCGACGACTGGAACTGAGGAGACCCCGATGAAGAGACGCAGTATCTTGCTGTTGCTGGCCGCTGTGGTGTTGCTGTGGGCAGGACGCCCGTCACCTGCGCAGACGAAGACGCATCATGTGGTGTTCGCCGTGACCTCGGGCGATGAAGTCGACTGGCACATCACGCTGGGCAACATTCGCAATTTGTTGAATGGCCTGGCGCCGGACCCCGTGGAGATTGAGGTGGTCGCCTACGCGCAGGGTCTGGGCCTGGTAAAGCACGGCTCCGCCGTGGCGGAGGACGTGGCCGCGCTGCAGACGGCGCATGTGCGCTTTGTGGCCTGCCAGAACTCCATGCGGATGCAGCACGTCGAGGTGAAGGACCTGTTGAGCGGCGTTGGCACGGTCCCATCCGGCGCGGTGGAGGTAGTGACCCGGCAGGAGCAGGGGTGGGCCTACATCAAGGGCGGTCGCTAGGCTGCGCTGGCTGGCAGCGCGGCGTTATCGTGCCAGGGTGATGGTGCGTCCGGTCCGGGCAGACTCTCGCGCTGCGGCCAGGATGCGGACGACGGTGACGTTCGTGTCCAGCGAGGAGAGATCATGCTCCGGGTGCAGGGTGCCCTGCAGCACGGCAGCCAGGTAGTGCAGCGAGCTGGCCTGCTCCTGCGGCAGGGGCGGTGCCAGCTCCAGGTGCTCTGCGGTATCGCCCGGCAGCCTGACGCGCATCTGGTTGGTGGTGTGGGTGTCGACGTACACGGTGTCCACATAACCGGTGCTGCCGTACACCTCCATATCCTTGCGTTCAAACGGCCAGTTCCACGAGCCCTGCACAATGACCTGCGCGTGCGGGTAGGTGAGCACGATGGTGGAGTCGTCGTCGACCCGCGGGTAGATCTTTGGCTTGATATGCAGCGCCACGGCGGTTACGGTGAGCGGCGCCTCGCCGTGCTGGAACCAGGTGGCGAGATCGACTCCGTAGCAGCCAAAGTCAAACATGGCACCGCCGCCGTTCTGCACCGGGTCGGTTAGCCAGTTCAGGAACTCCGGGCTGACGCCGATCTCCTTGGGCCCGCGGTGGCCGTCGTGCACAACCAGTTTGCGCAGCTCGCCCAGGCGTCCGTCGGCCAGCATCTGGTGCGCGGCGGTGTTGTTGGCATACCAGGTGGTCTCGTAGTTGGTGAGCACGGCGACGTGGTACTGCGCAGCCAGTTGCTGGATGGCGAGGGCATCGGCGACCGTGGTTGCCAGCGGCTTCTCGACCATCGCTGCAATGTGCATCGGCGCGGCGGCCTGGATGGCGGCGCGGTGCCCGGCGATGGAGGTGTAGACCAGGATGGCCTGCGGATGCGTGGCCTCGAGCATCGCCGTCTCGGACGGGTAGAAGAGGCTGGCGGGCAGGCCGGTGCTGGCGATGTACTGCTGGCGCAGCGCCGCACTGGGCTCTGAGATGCCCACCAGCTGCACCTCAGGGTGTGCGGCCAGCGAGCCAAAGAAGCCGCGAACGTGGTCGTGCACCAGGCCGACGACGGCAACGCGAATGGGCGGCTGCTGCGCCGCGGCCGAGGCGGCGAGTGGCAGGCAGGCGATCAAGGCAGCGGCGGCAAGGCGGAGCGTGGCGAAGAGTGTTCTCATAGCAGGCGGCAACAGTGTAACGCCTCCGGACGGCGCCCGTCCGTCTTCGCGCTACTTGATGACGCCGCGCTCACTCTTTGCGATGAAGTCCGCAAAGTAGGCGATGTGCTCGCCGAACTCACCGGAGGCCACCTTCTCGCGGATGGCCGCGAGTGCCTGCGTGGTGTTGAGCTTGGAGACTTGCAGGATGCGGTATGCCGCGCGAAGCTGCTTCAACTGCTCGGGCGTAAAGCCGCGCCGCTCCAGGCCCACCTTGTTGATGCCGAAGGCGCGATTCTCGCGGCGCACGCTGGTCAGGGAGTACGGCAGCACGTCCTGCGTGATGGTAGTGCCGCCGCCGATGTAGGCATACTTGCCGATGGTGCAGAACTGGTGCACCGGGTTGAGCGCGCCGACGACCGCGTAGTCCTCCACCGTGACGTGGCCCGCCAGCGTGGCCGCGTTGGCCAGAATGCAGCCGTTGCCGATGTGCGTGTCGTGGCCGATGTGGACGTAGGCCATGATCAGACAGCCGTCGCCCACGGTGGTGACACCGCCGCCGCCCACGGTTCCGCGGGAGATGGTGACGTACTCGCGGATGGAGTTGCCGTTGCCGATGGTCAGGCGGGTGGGCTCGCCGTTGTACTTCAGGTCCTGCGGCGCAATGCCCAGGCACGTGAACGAGTACACCTTGTTGTCGTCGCCCAGGGTCAGGTGGCCGTCGAGTACGACATGGGAGACCAGCTCGCAGCGCTCGCCCAGCACGACGTTGGGCCCAAGGGTGCAGAACGGGCCGATGGTGCAGGACTCCGGAATGATGGCGCCTGCGGCGACGACGGCTGTGGGGTGGATGCTCACGCGACCGGAGCCTCGGCAGCGGGCTCTGGCGCGGCAGGCTTGGGCGGACGCGGCACCAGCTGGCACATGATGGTGGCCTCGCAGGCTACCTTGCCCTCCACGGTGGCGATGCCCAGCATCTTGACGGCGCGGCTGCGCCACTGCACCACGGTCACCTCAAAGCGCAGCTGGTCGCCAGGCACCACGGGTCTGCGGAAGCGTGCGTCCTCAATGCCGGTGAAGAGCATCAGGCGCTCGGCGCGGTCGGGGAACTCGGTAAGCAGCAGGCAGCCGCCGGCCTGGGCCACGGCCTCAATCATCAGCACGCCGGGCATGATGGGGAAGTCTGGAAAGTGGCCCTGGAAGAACGGCTCGTTGATGGTCACGTTCTTGATGGCGACGATGCGCTGGCGGCGTTCGATCTCCAGCACGCGGTCCAGCAGCAGAAACGGGTAGCGGTGCGGCAGCAGGGACATGATCTGGTTGATGTCCATGACGGGCACAGCCGGGGTGGCAGAGGTCTGCGGAGTCTCACTCATAGCACTGACGAGTATAAATGCCCGGCCGGTGCGGCTACTTCTTCTTCGGCAGCTTGTCGGGGTCGAACAGGTCGGGCGAAAGTCCGGTGTTGTACTCCACCCTGGAGAAGTAGCGCTGGCTCACCAGGTCGCCGTTGCGGTAGCGGGAGATGCGTAGCGGAGTGGGCAGGCCCTGAATGACGTGGTAGTCGTCGTAGGTCTCCACGTCCTCGTCGTAGTCCTTGAACTGCTGGTTTCTCCAGCGGAAGCTGCGGCGCAGGGGCAGGTGCGAACTGGCGTCCAGGTCCAGGGTTACGGCGTCGTTGTTGGCGCTCAGCACGGTCACCTGATCGGCCAGGTGGCGCTCGACCATGGAGGTGCCCTCGTAGACGACCATGACGCCGGGCTGCTTCAGCCAGGTGTCGATGACGGCTTCAATCGAGTGCTTACGGCGGCGGAAGTAGTCTTCCGTCTGGTCGGCGGGCAGGGTGGTTCGGCCCTTGAAGGTCAGTTCGTAGCCGGCGTCAGCGGTGTAGAGCTGCACGATGTCGATCTTCTTGCCGGGCAGGATCATGGACCGGTCGGAGAGAAAGCCGAGGCGCTCTGCCTCTGGTTGGCCGCTGGCGGCGAAGCGATGCATCAGGTGGTAGTCCACAATGCTGCCGTTGGGCTCGCCCCGGAAGAAGGCAGCGGTGCGCCCCTCAACGGTCATGTCCTTGCGGTGCACCCAGACGGTGCCGCCCAGTTCGTTGACCATCTGATCCAGCAACTGGCGGCCGCGCTGCTCGGGCGACAGGCTGGCGGACTCGGGCGCGGCGGAGGGGATGGCAGAGGCCTGCGCGTGCAGGACGGGTGTGGCGGTGGCCAGCGCAAGGGCCAGCAGCAGAGGAAGCGAACGGTTCATGGGGTATTAGACTCTGTGTTCCCGGCGTGGGGTGCGATGGCGACGGTCATGGTGTGGACTTTCTGCGCAGCGACGTCTTGGGTTTGGATGCCGCTGCGGCCTCTCGCCGGCGGTCGGCGATAAGGCGGCGTTGCCGGGTGGCGGGCAGTTGCAGCAGCGTGCGGGTGCGGGCCGGCAGTTTGGCCAGCACGATCGCATGCGCGGCGGCCAGCTGGTGCTGCCACTCGGCTAGCCGGAAGACCTCCCAATGTTCGACAGCCACCCAGTGGGCGCGAGCCAGGTAGGGGGCGGGGTGCAGCCCTTCGCGCTCAAGCAGCTCGGCGAAGCACTCAGCACCGGCTGCGTAGCTTATTACGGAGCGTCCGCGGCCGATCGCCTCCTCGTCCAGGCTGATGACGGCGAACATCCTGCCGCCGATGGCCTTGTCTCCCACCCAGAATACGAGGCTGGCGCCCCACTGCATGGTCTCCACCACATGCGGCAGGGTCAGCAGATACGAGCGCATCCGGTCGGCGTCCATGCGGGCAGTATACGGCGTGGCCGGGCCTCAACGCAGTCGCAGCCGGATGGGCCCCCGGGCGGCGGCGGGGTCGACCGGCTGGCCATGCTGGGTGAGGACGATGCGGCCCTGCGCCACCAGGCGACGCGCTGCGGCGCGGGCGGGCTCCATCAGCGCCTGCCAGGCTGTGGCGGGCTGGCGCTCTGCTCCGCGGCGGGCGCGTCCGCCCACCAGCCGCGCAGCCTCAGAGGGGCAGATCGTCTTATCGTGGCCGCCGTCGGAGTTCCGTTCGGCCAGCAACTCCAGGATCGCGGCCTCCAGCTCGGCCTCCGTCGCGGTGCCATGTTGGTTGCGGCAGCTCTGGGAGCAGTACAGCGTTACGTCCCAGTCACGCGCCTGCTGCGGTGTCCAGCTGAAGGCCCGCCCGCAGGCCTTGCACAGCTTCTCTTTGCGGGGCGTCTGGCGGTCGCGTCTGGGTCTGTGGTCGGGCATGGCAACTGTTGTCTTTATACTGAATTGTGATGACTACGACCGGAAAGACCTTTGCCTCACTGGAAGAGCAGCTGGATCTGATTACGAAGGGCGCTGCGGAGATCGTTCCGCTGGAAGCGCTGAAGGAGCGCATCTCCAAGTCGATCGCCACGGGCGTGCCGCTGCGCGTGAAGGCCGGATTTGACCCCACGGCGCCGGACCTGCACCTGGGCCACACCGTGCTCATCCGTAAGCTGCGGCACTTCCAGCAACTGGGCCACACGGTCATCTTTCTCATCGGCGACTCGACGGCGCTCATCGGCGATCCGACGGGCCGCAACGTGACGCGCAAGCCGCTGACCCCGGAGCAGATTGCCGCCAACGCCGAGACCTACAAGGAGCAGGTCTTCAAGATTCTGGACCCGGAGCAGACCGAGATCCGGTATAACTCCGAGTGGCTGGACAAGCTGAGCTACTACGACATGGTGAAGCTGATGGCCCAGTTCACCGTCTCGCAGATGCTGGAGCGGGAGGACTTTCACAAGCGCTTCCAGCAGGAGCAACCGATCAGTCTGCACGAACTGATCTACCCCATTGCGCAGGGCTACGACTCAGTTGCGCTGCAGGCGGATGTCGAGCTGGGCGGGACCGATCAGAAGTTCAACCTGATGCGTGGTCGCGATCTGCAACGACACTTCAGCCAGCCGCAGCAGAGCGTGCTGATGATGCCGATTATTGAAGGCCTGGACGGCGTGCAGAAGATGTCGAAGTCCCTGGGCAACGCCATTGGCATCAACGAGCCCGCCGGCGAGATGTACGGCAAGCTGATGTCGGTCTCCGACGAGCTGATGTGGAAGTACTGGGTGTTTCTGACGGATCTGAAGGGCAGCGAGATTGAGGCGCTGCAGGCGGAGGTGGCCGCCGGAACACGGCATCCGATGGCCGTCAAGAAAGAGCTGGCGCGGACGATTACGGCGGGCTTCCACGGCGAAGACGAGGCCGAGGCCGCAGCGGAGAGCTGGGCGCGGATGTTCCAGCAACGCGCCGTCAGCGAGGACGCGCCGGTGGTGCAGGTGGCGCGTAACGCCGATGGGCTTGTCGGATTAATGGACATGGTTGAGGGCGATGAGTTGAGATTGGCGAAACTCCTTCAGCTCGCTGGTCTAGTGAACTCGTCTGCCGAGGGCGTTCGTAAGATTTCCGAGAATGCAGTCAGCGTGAACGGTGCGAAGTTCTCTGAAAGATTGATTAAGCGGGATCAACTAGGAGATTCGCCAATTTTGCGCCTGGGTAAGAAGAGCGCTCGCGTGGAGTGGGTGTAGGCTACAGCGATCCGCAGCGTGCGCAGTAGGCTGGAGGGGAAGATGGCGCGGCAGACACACTACGCACAGAGCGATCGCGAGCTGATTCGACTGATCGGCCGTGCGGCAGGACAACGCGCCGGATACAAGCACCTGGTGCGGGAGCTGGGCCTGGGCGGCGGGCGCGAGCGGCGTCTGCTGCTGGAGCAGCTGGCCCGCATAACGGCTCGCGGCGAGCTGGTGAAGAGCGAGGAAGGCCAGTGGTGCCTGCCCTCTGCTGCGCCGGAGCGTACGGCGCGTGCTCGCCGCAGCGACAACGCAGACCAGGGCGAGCGGCGTGCCACACGCGACAACCTTGTCGCAGGACGGCTGGACCTGCACCGCGATGGCTACGGCTTTGTGCGGCCCAACGGCAGCAACGACCGCGCGGACGACCTGTTTATTCCGCCGCACGAGCTGAACGGTGCCATGCAGGGCGACGAGGTGCTGGTGGACGAAGCACCCCGCGACCGCGAGGGCCGCCGCAGTGGTCGCATCGCCCGTGTGCTGACGCGTCGCAACCCCACAGTGGTGGGCATCTTCCACTATGCCCGCGCCCATCGACGCGGCGCGTGGGATGCTGCCGAACTGGTGCGTGGCAACTATGTCACGCCGCTGGACGAGCGGATGACTCAGCCCATTGTCATTCCAGAGGGTGCCGAGCTGCCTGCGATTGCGGACGAGCGCCCGCACCGCGTGATTGGCGATGAGGCTCGCGTGGCCGAGGTGGATTGGCAGGCGCCGCACCCGCTGGAAGGACTGGCCGTGGATGTCGAGATCACGGAGTTTCCGGGTGTGGGGCGCCCGGCGCGGGGCCGCGTGATTGAGGTCCTGGGCGACCCAGAGGGCTTCGGCGTTGATGTTGAGATCATCATCCGCAAGCACCACCTTCCGCATGTCTTTCCGGCCAATGTATTGGCTGAGGCCAGCGCCAGCGCGGCGCGCACGGTGGAGTCGCTGGACGAGGAGGAGCTGGGCTGGCGCACCGACTTTCGTGGCCTGCCCATCGTCACCATCGACGGTGAGACGGCGCGCGATTTTGACGATGCCGTGCTGGTGCGGGCGCTGCCCAACGGCAACCACGAGCTGCAGGTGCATATCGCGGACGTGAGCGCCTATGTGCTGCCTGGTACGGATCTGGACCTGGAGGCGCGGCTGCGCGGCACCAGCGTCTACTTTCCGGATCGGGCGATTCCGATGCTGCCGCCGCAGCTCTCCAGCGGCATGTGCAGCCTGCGGCCAGACGAAGATCGCCTGGTGCTGAGCTGCGTGATGGAGGTGGATGGCGAAGGCGAGATTGTGGGCTACGAGGTGTGCGAGGGCATCATCCGCAGCGCGCGCCGCATGACCTATACCCAGGTGCAGGGCGTGCTGGATGGCAACGCCGAGACTCGTGCCGAGTTTGCTGCGCTGGTGCCGGAGTTTGAACGCATGCACGCGCTGGCACTGCTGCTGAACGCGAAGCGCCGCCGCCGTGGTTCGATTGACTTCGATCTGCCGGAGCCGGTGATTCGCTTCGATCCGCAGGGCAACATGGAGAGCATCGTGCGCAGCGAGCGTGGCTGGTCGCACCGGCTGATTGAAGAGTTTATGCTGAGCGCCAACGAGTGCGTCGCGCACTGGATCGAGGGGCGCGGCACCGGCGAGGCCGAGGTGGCGAGCCTCTACCGCATCCACGAGATGCCGGACCCCAAGCGGATCGTTGAGTTTGAGGAGACGGCCAGCGCCTTTGGCTATACGCTCGGCATCGGCAACCTGCCCGTGCGCCGGATGACGATGAAGAGCGACCGCCGCGAGGTGCGGCGTGGCGGAAGTGGCGGTGGACGAGGCAGGCCGCAGGAGCATGAGGTGGCGGACAGCATCGTGGTGACGCCGCAGATGTATCAGCGGCTGACGGCGAAGATTGCAGGCAAGCCGGAGGAGCGGATCCTCGCCTTTCTGATGCTGCGCAGTCTGAAGCAGGCCCGCTACAGCGAGCAGAATGAAGGGCACTTTGCGCTGGCCAGCGCCAGTTACACGCACTTCACCTCGCCCATTCGCCGTTATCCGGACCTGATGGTGCATCGGCTGCTGCGAGCGCTGCTGCGCCAGGGCCGCGAGCCCGCGGGCAGCGAGGTGCTGAGCACGGAGCCGCAGCCGTGGCGGGCGGAGGCACCACGCAGGCGCCGCGACGAGCAGGTGGAGGTGATCCCGGCCAAGGAGCTGGCTGCCATAGCCGCTGAGAGCAGCCAGGCCGAGCGCCGCGCCGATGACGCCGAGCGCGAGCTGATGGAGTGGAAGAAGATCAAGTTCATGCAGGATCGCGTGGGCGAAGAGTTCCCCGCCATTGTGCTGAGCTGCACGAAGTACGGCTTCTTTGTGGAGTTGGACGAGTTGTTTATCGAAGGGCTGGTGCCGCTCAGCACGCTGGCCGACGACCGCTACTACTTCCGCGACGCGGACCGCACCATTGTGGGCGCACGCAGCGGCCGCGTCTTCCGGCTGGGCCAGCCTGTTCAGGTGTTGCTTGACCGTATCGACCGGCAGCAGCGGCGGCTGCAGTTTGCGCTGGTGCCGGGTACAGAGTCTGGCGAGAGTGCGCCGGGACGCGGCTCGCTGCGCAGCGGCAAAAAGAGGGCGGCCGCCACGGACGAAGCGGGTCGCACGGTGCACCCATCCCCCGACCGCAGCGGCAAGCCGAAGAAGAGCAAGGGCGGCAAGACGAAGTCCAAGGTTCGGCTGCGCGACAAGAAGAGCAAGGGCAAACGGCGCTAGCCCAGCTGGCCGCAGGAACTGCAAACAGAGATAATGAAGAGGGGACGCAGGCTGCGGCGGAACAGATCGCTGCGGCCCGACGAAAGGTTGCGGCAGATGGCATGGAAGGTCTTCATCGACGGGGAAGCGGGCACCACGGGGTTGCAGATACGGGAACGGCTGCAGGGGCGCAAGGACCTGGAGTTGCTCTCGATTGACCCCGCGCTACGGAAGGACGCGCAGGCGCGTGCCGCAGTGCTGAACGCTGCGGACGCCGTGGTGTTGTGCCTGCCGGACGATGCAGCGCGCGAGGCCGTCGCGCTGATTACTAACCCGGCTACACGCGTCGTAGACGCCTCGACCGCACATCGGGTTACGCCGGGCTGGGTGTACGGCTTTGCGGAGATGGCTGCCGGGCAGCGTGCCGCCATTGCTGCCGCAACGCGCGTCGCCAACCCGGGCTGCTTTGCCACCGGAGCGATTGCGCTGCTGCGGCCGGTGATTGAGGCCGGGCTGCTGCCGGCGGAGTATCCCGTGACCATCAACGCCGTCTCCGGCTACAGCGGCGGCGGCAAGGGCCTGATCGCCGAGTTTGACGCGGTGCCGCCTGCCGGTACGCGCGATGCCTATCGCGGCTATGGGTTGACGCTGCACCACAAGCATCTGCCGGAGATGGTGGCCTACACCGGGCTGCGGCACGCACCGGTGTTTGCGCCTGCGGTCGGCCGGTACGCGCAGGGCATGCTGGTGGAGGTGCCGCTGGCGCTGTGGTCGCTGGGCACGGGCGCAACGGCAAGCTCGCTGCGCGATGCGCTGGCAGCGCGGTATGCAGGCTCGCAGTTTGTTCAGGTAGCCAGCCAGGCGGAGACGGCAGAGCTGCAGCAGGCGCGCGCCGGTGCGGCCGGCTACGTCGCCGCGCTGGACCCCGAGAGCTTGAACAACACCAACCGCATGCGGCTGTTCGTCTTTGGCAACGAGGCGCAGCAGCAGGTGCGCATGGTCGCCATTCTGGATAACCTGGGCAAAGGTGCCTCCGGCGCGGCCGTGCAGAACCTGAACCTGATGCTGGGCCTGGACGAAGCAGCCGGGCTGTAAACGGTAGACGCTACAATCGAGAACGAGGAGTTTGGGACGATGGCACACATGGTGTTTTGCGCAAAGTACAAGGCAGAGATGGAAGGGCTGGACGAGCCGCCGTTTGACTCTGACTTTGGCCAGAAGATCTTCAAGAGCGTCAGCCAGAAGGCCTGGGGCGAGTGGGTAGAGCGGCAGAAGATGCTGCTGAACGAGTATCGCCTGCAGCCCTGGACGCGCGAGGCGCAGGAGTTTCTGGTGGAGCAGATGAACGACTTCTTCTTTGGCGCAGGCGGCACGCTGCCCAAGGAGTTCGTGGCCCCCAGCTCGTAGAGGCCGGCTGGGGCTGCCCGGCCTGCATCGTGTACACTACAAACAGTACAACCCCGCTATCCTCCGCCTGGAGGGTGGGCAACACGTCGGGACGTGGCTCAGCCTGGTAGAGCGCACCCTTGGGGTGGGTGAGGTCGCTAGTTCGAATCTAGTCGTCCCGACCATTTTCCTTTTCAGCTCCCCACAATGGTGGGTGAGGTCGCTCGTTCGAATCTAGTCGTCCCGACCGTTTTCCTCTCTGCTCCCCACAATGGTGGGTGAGGTCGCTCGTTCAGATCGAATCGTCCCGACCATTCTCCTTCGATTCCAGATGGCACTAGAGACGCGGACATTCCGCCTCAACATAGGTGTCCATCGAACGAAAGCTGTCCCAGCCACTTCTCCTTCTCCGCAACTCCTCAAGCCAATTCATCGGAGTGAGTCAGGCAGCGCGCTGTTCGCCGCCCTTACTGCTGCTGCACCAGCACCAGGCTCCACGGAGCCAGCGTGCGGTCGAGGTCGAGTGTGCCTGCGGGTGTGGCCTGCAGCACTTCGAGGGCGGTGGCGCGGGCTGCCTGGCGAAGGGTGCGGGTCTGGGCCGGGTTTGGCGGTTCGGGCTTGCCCATGGCCTCCCACATGGCGACGGCGTTGCCGTGGTTGCGGTCCAGCGTCTCTACGCGGAAGCTGGCGCCGGGCGGCAGGCCGGTGAAGTGCAGGCTTAGGCGGCGCGCGCTGCCGGTGGCGTCCATGGCGTCGGCCTGGGCCAGTGTATCGGCTACGGGCAGCGCCACACGCACCTCCGGCGGGTAGTTATAGGCCAGCGCGGTCAGCTTGCCGCTGCCGTGTGACCGCGTGATGATGGCACCGGGCGTCTGCGCCAGCCGTTCGTCGCCGAGCTGGTGCATCATGCGGTAGGCGTGGAAGGCGGGCTTGACGATCTGCTGGTAGTTGATGAGCCCGAAGCCGCCGTGAAAGATTGAGTCGGTCAACCGGTTCTCTTCAAACACATCGGTAAACACCCAATAGGAGAGCGAGTCCACCAGACCTGCGGACTCCAGGTTGGTCTTGGCGATGAAGGCTGCGGCGGCCAGTGAGTCGTGGGAGTGGTCCAGCGGCGAGGGGCTGGAGCTCCACTCGGTTAGCTGGATCTCAGCGTGCGGGTAGGGACTGGCGTCGATGATGCGGCGCAGCATGGCGAGGTCGTCGTGGGTGGAGTCGATGGAGCGGCGCAGGCCGCGGCTGCGCGGCTGGCCGGGCTCGTCGATGGCGAAGTCCTGCGGGTAGGGATGGGTGGAGACGAAGTCCACCGGCAGATGGTTGGCGTTGCAATAGGCGAGGAAGTCTTCGATCCAGATTGGCCGCCAGGGGATGCTGAGCGGATCAAACGGCTTGCCCGTGGCCTGTGCCGCCTGTACCGCCTGCTGGTCCAGGACGAAGTTGCTGGTGGCCGGGCCGCCGACGCGCAGCGCCGGGTCAATGGCCTTGATCGTCTGCGCGGTGACGCGGTACAGCTCAAAGTACTGTTGCTGTGTGCCGTGGAAGAAGCCCTTGAGGTTGGGCTCGTTCCACACCTCAAAGTACCAGGTGCGCACCTCGTCTGCGCCGTAGCGGTCCACCCAGTGCTGCACGGTGGCGTGCACCAGCGCAGCCCACTTGGCATTGTCCGTGGGCGGGCTGCCGTTTGCCTTCCACCAGAAGGTGGTGCCTTTGACGCTGGCCATCTCGGAGGGCACGAAGCTCAGCTCGACGAAGGGTCGTACGCCTTGCGCGAGCATGCGGTCGAAGAGGTCGTCGATGTACTGGAAGTTATAGACCGGGTTGCCGTGGGCGTCTTCGCGGTAGACGAACATGTCGTCGTGGAACAGGCCATGGAAGCGCACGTACTGGAAGCCAGCGTCGCGGTGCGCAGTGCCCAGCTCCTCCTGCCATGTGGCGCGGAGCCCCTCGTTGGCGCGGCCTGCGCCGACTACCTTGCTCCAGAAGTGGACGAGCGGTGTGCCGGGTGCCGTGGCGCTGGCGGCGAGGCGGATCTCCGAAGCACCGGCGGCCGTCTGCTGAGCCGGTGCTGGCAGCGTGGCGGCAAGCAGAGGAAGCAGCGCGCAGGTGCGCAGCGCAATAAATAACGTTATCGTTTTCATGCCCGGCAACGGTAGTGGCAACGCGCTGGTACTGTCAAGCATGGGCACGGCTATGATTGGGGACGCGTCCTAAGGAGGGTGGCAGAATGCAGGTTGTGCGTGGAGTTGTGCTGGCCTTTTGGCTGGGCTGTGCGGGAACCAGTGTGGCAGCGGCGCAGCAGAGCGACCAGCTGGCCAATGCGTCGGTGCAGGTTACCTGGCAGGCGAAGGGCGGGCATCTGCGCGACGTTGCCGTTACTGACCTTGCCACCCACCAGCGCGTGGTGCTGGCGAGCGCCTTTGCCCTGGAGCTTGCCGAGGAGGGCGTGGTGCGTGCCGAGGACCTGACCCTGACCGCCGCGCCCATGGTGCACGCGCTGCCGGCAGACCCGAACGCAGTGCGCGCTGCCGAGCGTGACAGCGGCGAAGAGATGACCGCCACGCTTGCCGATGCTGCTGGCGCGCTGCGCGTCCTCTATCGTCTGCAACTGCGGGCCGGCTCGGGTTATGTAAGGCAGGAAGTTACAATTTCAGCGCCGCAGCACGATCTGGCGATTCGTCGTGTGCAACTGATCGACGTGCATGCCGCGGGCGTTCGTGTGGAAGGCGTCACGGCGGGTTCCCCGCTGGTTGCGGGCAACTTCTTTCTCGGTCTGGAACATCCGCTTGCGGTGAGCCGGGCGCGCCAGGACGAAGGCAGCGCCTGGCTGGAGCGGACGCTGCCGTTGCAGCATGGGCAGAGCATTACCTACTCCGCCGTGATCGGCGTGGCTGCGCCGGGCCAGCTACGGCGCGGCTTTCTGGCTTACCTGGAGCGCGAGCGAGCCCACCCCTACCGGACCTTCCTGCACTACAACACGTGGCTGGACGCGCCGGCTTTTCAGCCCTACGACGAGGCCTTCGCGATCGACCGCGTGCGCCGCTTCGGCGAAGAGTTGAGCGTCAAGCGCGGCGTTACGCTGGACTCGTTCCTGTTCGACGATGGCTGGGATAACCATGCCTCGCTGTGGCAGTTTCACGCGGGCTTTCCGCAGGGCTTTACGGCGGTGCGGCAGGCTGCGGCGGAGTTCCATGCCGCGCCGGGCGTATGGATGTCGCCGTGGGGCGGCTACTCCAAGCCGCGACAGGAGCGCATCGCCTACGGGCGCACGCAGGGATACGAGGTGGTGCGTGACGGGTATGCGCTCTCCGGGCCGCGCTATTACGATGCCTTTCGCGACGTGTGCCTGAAGATGATCCGCGAGTATGGCGTCAACCAGTTCAAGTTTGATGGCACGGGCAATGCGGACTCGGTCTTTCCGGGTAGCCGGTTTGACAGTGACTTCAGCGCAATGATCCACCTCATCGGCGAGCTGCGCGCGGCCAAGCCGGACATCTACATCAACCTGACGACTGGCACCGATGCCTCGCCCTTCTGGGTGCTGTACGCGGACTCCATCTGGCGCGGCGGCGAGGACTCCGACTTTGCCGGCGTGGGGACCAAGCGTCAGCAGTGGATCACCTATCGCGATGGCGACGTGTACGCGCACATCGTGCAGCGCGGGCCGTTGTATCCGCTGAACTCGTTGATGCTGCACGGCATCCTGTATGCGCAGGGCAGGCCCGGACTGGAGGCTGACCCCGGCAACGACTTTGCCAGCGAGGTGCGGTCGTACTTTGGCAGCGGCACGCAGCTGCAGGAGCTGTATGTAACGCCTACGCTGCTGACGGCACAGAACTGGGACGACCTGGCCGAGGCGGCAAAGTGGTCGCGCCGCAACGCAGATGTGCTGCAGGACACGCACTGGGTGGGAGGCGATCCAAACTGGTTACAAATCTACGGATGGGCGGCATGGTCTCCACGCAAGGCGATCCTCACGCTGCGTAACCCGGGCGCCCAGACGGCCTCCATTACGCTGGATGCGGGCCGCGTGCTGGAGCTGCCTGCGGGGGCGGCGCAGGTGTACCGGGCGCACAGCCCGTGGCACCAGGATGCGGCGCAGCCTTCGCTGCAGCTGCGGGCGGGCCAGCCCCACACCTTTACGCTGGCACCGTTTGCTGTGCTGACGCTGGATCTGGAGCCGCAGCGGTGAGCTGGCAGTAAGGATTGACACAGGCGGAGCAGATGGGTAGGGTGAGGGTTGCGTTACCGCTAACTCACAGCGTTTTGCAAGGGAGACGGAGGCCGAATGGCACAGAGAAGCAGGGTGCGGGCAGTGCTGACGGACAGCCACTTTCTGGTGCCGCTGGTGGTGTTGCTGGCGGGCATTGTGCTGCTGGTGGTGCTGCATTAGGTGGTACGGCATGAAGCGGCGCAGCAATCGACGGTGCTGGGTGCGCGGGTAGTTGATGAGGTGGGCAACGGAATGGCAGTGGTAGTGGCAAGACAGAGCAAGAGTAGGCTTTCGCTGCATGGTCTGGGGGTCATCTGCGGCCTGACGGCAGGTGTGTGGCTGGGCACGGCAGAGGCACCTACCAAACTGGTGACGGCAGGCTTCTCGCCGTTTGCCGTCTCCTTGTGCATGGTCGCGGGCGTCTTCACGGCGCGGTGGACCTTTCCGACGCTGCTGAAGGGCACAAGCTACGTGTGGGAAGACCTGCTGGAGAAGAAGCACCTGATTGTGTGGGCTCTGCTGGCCGGGGCGCTGTGGGCGGTGGCGAATACCTTGACGGTCTTTGCCATCCGCGATGTCGGGCTGGCCGTGGCGTTTCCGCTGTGGAACGCCAACTCGCTGGTGGGTCTGTTCTGGGGGCGGGTTCTGTTTCGCGAGCTGGAGGGCGCCAGTGCCCGGAATATCGCCAAGGTGGTGCTGGGCAGCGTCATCATCGTCGCAGCGGCGATTCTGCTGGGCTTCAGCACGCTGCAGGGCGGCAGCGAGGTGGCGCGGCACCATGCGCTGGCGGGCATAGTGGCCGCGGCCGGTGCAAGCCTGATGTGGGGCACCATGTATGTGCCGTATCGCAAGGCCTACCTGAGCGGCATGAATCCGCTGTCGTTTGTCACTGCCTTCACCGTGGGCGAGCTGGGCACGGTGCTGGCGCTCACGCTGGCGCTGGATGGTGGCCGGCACTCCTCGGCCTTTGCGCTGCTGCATATGCCGGGTGTGGTCTTCTGGCTGTTTCTGGGCGGCTTTGTCTGGGTGATCGGCGACCTGTTTCAGCAGTTTGCGACGAAGTATCTGGGCATTGGCCGGGGCATTCCTCTCTCGAATACCAACCAGCTCTGGGGGCTGGCGTGGGGCGCGCTGGTGTTTGGCGAGCTGGCCAAGGCGGACCATGCGCACCGGCTGATGGTGCTGGCGGGTTCTGCAGGCATGATTCTGGGCGCGTTGGCTATCAGCACGGCGGTGGCCAGCGAGAAGGAGCACTCCTCCACCAACGAGGCGGTTGCACGCGAGTGCGAGCGGTATGGGCTGGATTATCGCAAGACGCTGCTGGCGCAGGCAGGCGACGAGTTCGACAGCCGCACCTCTACCAAGCGCTGGTGGGACTATCTGATTGTGGCGGCTGCAACGGGCTTCTTCCTGTGGATGGGGCTGCGTGCCGTGGTGCCTCCGCTGGCGATGAACCTGCGCTGGGTGGCGGTGCTGGCGGTCGTGCTGGTGGTCAGCCTGGCGGCGGGTACCTGGAGCCTGTGGCGGAGAACACAGTTCAGCTAGCGGCGAGCGCGACAGACAGGCAGATCGCTTTGTGCGAATGCGGCTTGCCTGTACGATGTTCGAGAGAGAAGCGATGGCGGTTCGACTAAAAGACATTGCGCTGGATCTTGGCGTCTCCGTCGTGACGGTATCCAAGGTGTTGCGCGGCAATCCTGACATCGGAGAGGCCACGCGCAAGCGTGTGCTGGACCGCATGAAGGAGCTGAACTACAAGCCCAACATGCTGGCGCGCGGCCTGGCCAGCGGCAAGACGTTTACCGTCGGGCTGGTGGTGCCAGACCTGTTGCAGCCCTACTTTGCGGAGTTTGCCAAGGCGCTGAGCGGCGTGCTGCGGGCCAGCAACCGCGCGCTGATTCTTGCCTCTTCTGAGGAAGATCCTGAGGTGGAGCGGCAGGAGATTCGCACGCTGCTGCTGCGCGGTGTGGACGTGCTGATTCTGGCCTCCTGCCAGGAGGAGCTGGCCGAGTTCTTCGAGCCCGGGGACGAGCCCAAGCCCTACCTGCTGTTTGACCGCAACTTTGCCGGGCAGCAGGGCAGCTTTGTGGGTTCTGACGACGTGAAGGTGGGCGAGATTGCCACGACGCATCTGGCCAGCCTGGGGCGCAAGCGCATCGCGCACATCGGCGCCACGCACATTAGTCCTGCGGTTGACCGTCTGACCGGCTACCGGCGAGCCCTGGCGGGGCTAGGTCACAGCGTTGATGAGGAGCTGGTGATCGTACGGCATCGGCTGGAGGAGCGTGGCGACCGCATCGGCTTTGAGGCCATGCGCACGCTGCTTGCCCTCGACCAGCGGCCCGATGCGGTCTTCTGCTACAACGACATGACCGCCATGGGCGCCATTGAGGCTGCGCTGCAGGCCGGGCTTCGCGTGCCAGAGGACATTGCAATCGTTGGCTGCGGCAACTTCCGCTATGCAGACTACCTGCGTGTGCCGCTCAGCTCAGTCGATCACGGCACGGCCGAGTTGGGCCGCATCGCCGGCGAGATGGCGCTGGAGCTCTCGGACAAGAAGGGCACCCAGCCGCGCAAGGCGCTGGTGGAGCCTCGGCTGGTGGTGCGGCGCTCCAGCGGCGGCAGCTAGCTCCGGTGCGGCAAGTCAGCGGCTCAGCGTGGCTCGGCGGGTCCGTGCATCAGCATTACGTTGCTGAACCTGGCGGAGTCCACGGTGGCGGGCAGGTGCGAGCAGAACCCGATGCCCACATAGTACGGCCCGGGTAGCGCCAGGTGGATGGGTGGGCCAAAGGCGTGCATGGGCTCACCGGAGACGCTAACGTAGAGGCTGAAGGATTCGCCGTGCTTGCGCAGCCCGATGCGTTGCGCGGTCAGGGTAGCCAGGCCGCCGGTGGTGGGGCCTGCCACCATGCCACGGCTGTTGATGCGGTACTCCAGATCCGTGACAGGTGCGCCGCGCGTGGGCCGCAGCGCGAGTTGGATCATCCCGGCGCCGTGCAGCCCGATGAAGGCCTCCGGGGCGTCGTCGTCCAGTGAGGCCCGCACCATCAGCACGGCCTTGCGGTCGCCGTAGCCGTCCGGGTTGGGGAAGCTGATGTCCGCCGCCAGCGAGAGATCGTCGTCGGTCACTCGCTGCCACAGCATGCGAAACTCGTCGCGGCCGTACCAGATGTTGTAGCCGGCGGAGCGGACGGTGTAGGTGCCGATGGCGGCGTCCAGGCTGGCACTGCCCGGCACAACGGCGGAGCCTACGTCGGTCTGCGCGGTAAAGATGCCCAGCGGCTGCTGTAGGGTGGTGCTGGCGCGGTGGAACTCCGCAGGCGGGGCAACCTGGGTGTGGGTGGCAGAGCCCGGCTGGGCCCAGGCTGGAACCACGGGGGTGGGGTGGCCTGGGCAGGTGCCGGGGCGGTCAGGGTGCAAAGGGCCACGGTGCAGGCCAGCAGGGTGTAGGGCATCCGTCGAGGGCAGGGTAGCGGAGAGCGCATTGCCGAGCACTCTACCAGAGCGGACGCCCAGCGCGCACGGGCAAGAGCGGGGTAAAGATTTTGCTTGACCGGGAGGCGCGTTCTCCTTATAGTTACCGCTAACGTAACTGCTGCCCGCGAGACGGCGCTGCAGCAGGCTGAAGGAGCACAGGGAATGGCAGCGACAGCGATCACCAGCGTACCCCAGGGCGCGCACGACGAGATGGAGCAGTGGGAAGAGTTTCTGGTGGGCCGGTACAAAGAGGGCAAGAGCGAGCAGGAGTTCCGCCAGTATGACGCGGAGGCTAACCCTGGTGTGGCCGAGTTCTATCGCCTGAACCACCAGCACCAGACCTTTGACTACGTGCAGCAGAAAGAGAAGGAGTACTTCAGCCTGAACAAGGGCAAAAAGTCCATCTGGCAGGCGGCCGAGTTCCTGAACACGCTGGTGGACGACAGCGACCCGGACACGGATCTGACCCAGATCGAGCATCTGCTGCAGACTTCCGAGGCGATCCGCCGCGATGGTCATCCGCGCTGGTTTGTGCTGACCGGCTTTATTCACGACCTGGGCAAGGTGCTGTGCCTGTGGGGAGAGCCGCAGTGGGGCGTGGTGGGCGATACCTTCCCGGTAGGCTGCGCCTACTCGAACCAGATCGTGTTTCCGGAGTACTTCAAGGCCAACCTGGATCTGAATCACCCGGTCTACAGCACGAAGTACGGTATCTACGAGCCCAACTGCGGCCTGGACAACGTGCACATGTCGTTTGGCCACGATGGCTACATCTACGAGGTGATGAAGCCGTACCTGCCGCAGCCTGCGCTGGCCATGCTGCGCTACCACTCGTTCTATGCGTGGCACCGGCACGACGCGTACCAGCACCTGATGAACGACCACGACCGCGAGATGCTGGAGTGGGTGCGCAAGTTCAACCCGTACGATCTGTACTCCAAGGGCCACACCAAGCCGGACTTCAAGCAATTGAAGCCCTACTACGACGACCTGTTCGCCGAGTTCTTTCCTGCCGAGATCGACTGGTAGCAGCCAGCGATCCTTTCGTTGAATTCACCTCCTGACCCCCTCCTGCGAGCATTTGCTCCAGGAGGGTTTTTGTCTTGAGGCAAGGATTGCGGGCGAGATTGTGGCTGCATAAAATCACAACATAACAATGGAGTAATATAAAGGCATTTCAGGATGGCCGAGGAGGCGCTTTGCAGACAGGACTGGTGTTGTTGTTGGGCTTGCTGGTGGGAGCATTGTCAGGCGTGGTCGGCATTGGCGGCGGTCTGTTTCTGGTGCCGGGCCTGGTGTACCTGTTTGGCATGGATCAGCACAAGGCGCAGGGCACCTCACTTGGGGCGCTGCTGGGGCCCATCGGGCTGCTGGCGTTCTGGGAGTACTGGAAGGCCGGCAACGTGGATGGTCGGCTGGCCCTGCTGATTGCGATCGGCTTTCTGATCGGCGGCTGGTTTGGCGGAATCGCTGCCCAGCATGTGCCCGACCTGTTGCTGCGACGCGGCTTTGCGCTGTTGCTGGTGGGGGTCGGTGTCCGGATGCTGTTCTAAGCAGCTGCGGCGGGAGCGAATGGCCGCCCGGCAAGCCGCCACGGGGTCGCGCACTTTGCGCAGCTTGCAGAGGCGCGGCCTATAATGAACCATGGCATCCAATAAGCCGGCCTCAAGCGAGGCAGGGAGGCAGCCCAGTGGGCCGCGCGGTTTTACGCCGCCGCCGGTGACGGCCGAGGCACCGCCGTCGGCGGTAGCGGAGAGTGCTGCGTCGCCTGCCGCTGCGGAGGTTGCCACCCGGCCAGATGCGCCGGTTGCGGACGAGAGTCATCTTTACCAGGCAAAGTTTGAGAAGTTGCTGGCTACGGTGAAGGAGAACCGGCCCGGCGATGACCTGGAGCTGATCCGCAAAGCGTGGGCGTTTTGCCTGATGCAGCATGAGGGCCAGAAGCGTGCCAGCGGTGAGCCGTATGTGATCCATCCGCTGGAGGTCGGGCAGGTGCTGGCCGAGCTGAAGATGGACGCCACGGCGATTGCCGCCGGGCTGCTGCACGATGCGGTAGAGGACACGAACGTGACCTCGGCCGAGATTGCGCGACGGTTCAACGACCAGGTGGCGCACATCGTCGAGGGCGTCACCAAGCTCGACAAGATCAAGTTTGCCAACCGCGAGGACCACCAGGCGGAGAACATCCGCAAGATGCTGCTGGCGATGGTGACGGATGTACGCGTGGTCATCATCAAGCTGGCCGACCGGCTGCACAACATGCGCACGCTGGAGCATCTGAAGCCGGAGAAGCAGCAGAAGATCGCCCGCGAGACGCTGGATGTGTACGCGCCGCTGGCGCATCGGCTGGGCATGGGCAAGCTGCGTGGCGAGCTGGAGGACCTGGCCTTTCGCTACACCGACCCCATCACCTACGACCAGCTCTCCTCTGAGGTGGATACGCTGCGCGGGCCGGGCGAGGAGTTTTTGCAGAAGGTGGTGGCGGAGCTGGAGGAGAAGCTTCGCGAGCACAAGATTCGCGGCCGGGTGGAGTCGCGCATCAAGCGTCTGTACTCGATCCAGCAGAAGCTGGCTGACCAGAAGCTGCCGGTCGATCAGGTGTATGACCTGCTGGCGGTGCGGGTGATTGTGGAGACGGTGCAGGACTGCTATGCGCTGCTGGGGCTGCTGCACAGCATCTGGCGGCCGGTGCCGGGGCGCATTAAGGACTTTATCGCCATGCCCCGGCCCAACATGTACCAGAGCCTGCATACCACGCTGATTGCGCCGGGCGGGCACCAGTTTGAGGTCCAGATCCGCACCGAAGATATGCATCGTGTGGCGGAGGAGGGCATTGCCGCGCACTGGAAGTACAAGGCGACCGACAACGTCTCGGCCAAGGACGAGCAGCGCCTGGCCTGGGTGCGGCAGTTGATGGAGTGGCAGCGCGAGATGCAGGACCCCAACGAGTTCATGTCGACGCTCAAGATCGACCTGTACCCGGAGGAGGTGTACACCTTTACGCCCAAGGGCAAGGTGGTGGTGCTGCCCAAGGATGCCAGCCCGGTGGACTTCGCCTATGCCATCCACACGGAGGTGGGCAACTCCACGGTGGGGGCCAAGGTGAATGGGCGCATGGTGCCGCTGCGCACCAAGCTGCGCAATGGCGACATTGTGGAGATCAGCACGCAGGTCGGCCACGCGCCCAGCCGTGACTGGCTGAGCTTTACCAAGAGCTCGCGTGCGCGCAACAAGATCAAGCATTGGCTGAACGAGCATGAGCGTCAACGCGCGATCGAGATTGGCCGCAAGCTGCTGGAGCGCGAGGCGCGCAAGTACAAGATCAGCCTGCATAAGTTTGGCGAGGCGGAGTTTACGAAGGTGGCCGGCGAGTATGGCCTGGGCGGCCAGCCGGAGCTGCTGGCGGGCATCGGCTTTGGCAAGTACTCGGCGCGCCAGATTCTGAATCGGCTGGAGCCGGGCTCGACGATGGCGGACGAGGTGGCGACGCCGGAGGCTGCGGCAACCGGGCCTGCCAGCCAGATGTCGGAGGCGGTCAAGCGCGTCTACTTCAGCAAGGGTTCGGAGTCGCTGCAGGTGGAGGGGCAGGACGACCTGCTGGTGTACCGCGCGCGCTGCTGCAATCCGATTCGCGGCGAGGAGATCATCGGCTACGTGACGCGCGGCAAGGGTGTGGCCGTGCATGCGCGCAGCTGCCCCAACGTCCAGAACCTGCTGTACGAGTCGGACCGCCGCATCCAGGTGGAGTGGGCGCCGATGCCGACCGAACCGGGCAAGGAGAAGCAGCCCACCTACCCGGTGAAGCTCACGGTCATCTGCGACGACCGCGCCGGCCTGCTGAAGGAGTTTACGGCCATCATCGCGGAGGACGGGACGAACATCCGCAGCATGGAGTCGCGCGGGCTGGACGATGGCACGGCGGCGGTGGAGTTTGTGGTGGAGACGCTCGACCTGCGGCACCTGAACAAGCTGGTGCAGAACCTGCGCAAGGTAAGCGGTGTGCGGGATGTCCACCGCGTGCAGAAGACGTAGGCCGGGTGGGCCAGGGTACCTACGTCGTCCTGCGCCGGGTGCCTCGCCGCGCAGGCTTCTTCTCTGTGGGGAAGAGTGAGGTCAACCGTTCATACAAGGTAAACAGGAAGGCGACGCGCTCGGCTTCGGTTCTGAAGTTGGTACGGCCGTAGGCGGCGTCCACGGCGCGGTCCAGGGTCTGGTGGGCTTTGACGAGGCCGGGGGGCATGGAGAGTGGGTCGTAGAGGTCGGCGAGGGTGGAGTCGGGGTGGCGGGCGCGCTCATCCAGGACGGCCTGGGCGGCGGTCTCGATGGCGGCGCGTTGTTTGGGGGTGGGTTCGGGCCAGGGGAAGTTGTTGTAGACGATGCCGGCGGAGTACTGGTAGTCCGACTTCATCCGTCCACAGACGGTTCTCATCCAGGCACTGTGCATTAGAGAGGACAGTACCCCGAAGTGAAATTTTGTTGCTTCTTTTACGATTAGGGCCGTACCGCTCGCAATAATCGAGGGCTTGTTGAATCCTATTGGCAGATATCGTCTGAGTTCAGACGAGACCTTTGGAACGAAAAGATATGTTGAGTTTGGTTGCCGTATCTCACCAAACAGGGTTGGTGTTCTCGCGAGATTTCGTGTCGTCTGCCGGTCGCTGCTCAGACGATATTTCCTATTCCCTGCGACACGCACGGATACTCTGGGAAGCTGGCGCAACATTGCCGGGTCAATATCAACTAGCCATAGACAATACCGATCAATACCGTTTAGGAATTCTTCGCCACCCATATAGCGGCGGATGTAGGGTCGCGCGTGCGGTTCCTCTTGTAGAAGTTCCCTTCGCTCATTATCCGATAGGATGAGCCAACCATTGTCGATTGGCATACTTCCGTAGTTCATTTCGGGTGCGTCCGCACAGATAGGCCAGGTTCGACGAACGATAAACGCATCAACCGCGTCGACAAGATATGGGTTTATATGTGTCGCGGTGACAGCATTAGGGCGCGACCTTATTGTTTCGTACTCGTAAAGTTGCTTCTCGTTTTGATTGGATAAGCTAAAGCCAACAATCACGCAGTGAACTGCGGCCATTCCTTTTGCTTCATTTGTCCACTGAAAAGGACGATGTGCAAACTCTATGGACACACCGCGCTGCAGTAACCCAGGCCATAGGACTCCGACCTGTTCGCCTTGCGTGATGGAGTTAGTTGACACAAAGGCGGTTCGGATTGATCTATTAGTCGCCATGTAGTCGACCGCAGCCAGATACCAGCAGCAAACATAATCCAGAACGCCTGAACCTTTGGTGCCACTGAAGAGCGCCAATACCTCACTCTTCTGCTGTGCAGTTTGTTCCTTTTTGCCGATGAAGGGTGGATTGCCCACGATATAGCTGAGGTCTTTGGGGGCGATGATGGTTGCCCAGTCGAGGGTGAGGGCGTTGCCGTGGGTGATGTTTGGGGATTTTTTGAGGGGGAGGCGGGCGAAGTATTGGCCGAACTCTTCGGAGACCTTCTGGTTCATCTGGTGGTCGGTCATCCAGAGGGCGACCTGGGCGATTTGGGCGGGGAACTCTTCGAGTTCGATGCCGTAGAACTGGTCTACATCGACGTTGACGATCTGGCTGACGTCGAGGTGCTGATCTTGGGAGTTGTAGAGGGCGCGGAGGACTTCGAGTTCGAGGAGGCGGAGTTCGCGATAGGCGATGACGAGGAAGTTTCCGCAGCCGCAGGCGGGATCGAGGATGCGGATGTTGCCGAGTTTTTCGTGGAATGCGATAAGACGTTTGGAGTCGCGGCGGACGCGCTGGAACTCTGCGTGGAGGCTGTCGAGGAAGAGGGGCTGGAGGGCTTTGAGGATGTTGGTTTCGCTGGTGTAGTGTGCGCCGAGGTTGCGGCGGGCGACCTTATCCATGATGGACTGGAAGAGTGCGCCGAAGATGGCGGGGGAGATGCTGGACCAGTCGAGGCTGCTGCAGTCGAGGATCATCTCGCGCATGCGGCGGTCGAGAGAGGTGAGGGGGATGGTCTCGAGGAAGAGTTTGCCGTTGATGTAGCGGAAGGCGGCGAGGTGCTCGTCGAGGTTTTTGGCGCGGGCGTCTTCGGGGGTGTTGAGGACCTGGAAGAGGTGGGCGAGGGCGGGGCCGAGGTCGGAGCCGTCCTGGGCGGTGCGCTGCTCGATCCACTCGCGGAACTGCTGGGGCTCGAAGATGGCGTTGTCCTCTGCGAAGAGGCAGAAGAGGACGCGGACGAGGAAGAGTTCGAGGGGGTGGCCCCGGTAGCCTGCGTCCTTCAGGAGGTCGTGGAGCTGGCCGAGCTTTTCTGCGGCCTGGATGTTGACGGGGTCCTGCTGGCCGAAGGAGCGGGTCTGGTATCCGGCGATGAAGCCAAAGAGGCGGATGTTTTTGGGGAGGTCTTTGAGGGCGAACTCGTGGGTTTCGTCGCGGTCGAGGTCGTAGAGGCGGAAACGGGCGAAGTCGGAGACGAGGACGTATTGGGGGAGGTCGCGATCCTCGAGGCCGTGGAAGTAGTCCTTGGCTTGCTGGAAGGCGCGGTCGAGGTCTCGGCCACGGGATTTGTGCTCTACGACGAGTTTGCCCTTCCAGAGGAGATCGATGAAGCCGCCGTGGCCGTCGGATTTGATGACGGGGGTCTCGAAGGTGGCGATGCGGCGGCGGGAGATGCCGAAGATGTTGAAGAAAGCGTCCCAGAAGGATTTGGCTTCGGCGTCCTCAGAGGTCTCATCTTTCCACTCGCGGGAGAAGGCGGTGGCGCGGTCGCGTATTTCGTTCCAGGACAAAGGCATGTAGTTGTTGTAGATGGATTCAACGCTGACTGTATAGCCGGAGGGATTCAGGTGATTACATTGAGGATGGAGAATCTGACTCATTGGGCCGCAGTTGCGGTTTCGGCTTCCCGCGTGTATCTTGAATGGTGATGAAGACCTTTACCAGCCGATTTTGGTTTACGTTCCGCTACTGGCCCCCGGTAGCGGCGTCGGCGGTGTAGGTTCCTCTGAGAGTTTGTTGTACGAATTCAGTAGAACTGTAGAACCCCCGAGCCGCGCACTCACTCCGAGTCGCGGTTTTTCTGTGTGTGGATGCGTTAGGCAGCAAAGGAGAGGCGAACGATGGCGACGACAGCACCTGAGATGGCTGGTCCAGTACCCGGCCGGTTTGGCGCGTACGGCGGAAGGTACGTGCCGGAGACGCTGATGGCCGCGCTGGAGGAGCTGGAGACGGCCTACGCAGAGGCACAGGCGGACCCCGCCTTCCACGCCGAGTTGAATGACCTGCTGCACAACTACTGCGGCCGGCCCACACCGCTCTACTATGCCAAGCGGCTGAGCGAGAAGCTGGGTGGCGCAAAGATCTACCTGAAGCGCGAAGACCTGCTGCACACTGGCGCGCACAAGATCAACAACGCACTGGGCCAGGGACTGCTGGCGCGACGCATGGGCAAGCAGCGGATTATTGCCGAGACTGGCGCGGGCCAGCACGGCGTAGCCACTGCTACGGTGTGCTCGCTGCTGGGGCTGGAGTGCGTGATCTACATGGGCGAGGAGGACATGCGGCGGCAGGAGCTGAACGTCTATCGCATGCGCCTGCTGGGTGCCGATGTGCGCGGCGTGGCGGCAGGGAGCGCTACGTTGAAGGACGCGATCAGCGAGGCGATGCGCGACTGGGTCACGAACGTCCGCACGACGTATTACATCCTGGGTAGCGCACTGGGCGCGCATCCGTACCCGACGATGGTGCGGAACTTCCACCGCGTTATCAGCATCGAGGCGCGGCAGCAGATTCTGGAGCGCGAGGGCAAGCTGCCTGCAGCCATTGTGGCGTGTGTGGGCGGCGGCTCCAATGCGATCGGCGCGTTCTACGAGTTTCTGCCGGATGCCGAGGTGAAGCTGATTGGAGTGGAGGCAGGCGGCCGCGGAGCCAAGCTGGGCGAGCATGCGGCACGGTTCCAGAAAGATGGCGGCGGCGTGCCGGGCGTGCTGCAGGGTACGTACAGCTACGTGCTGCAGGATGACGCCGGGCAGATCTCGCTGACGCACTCGGTGAGCGCGGGCCTGGACTACGCGAGCGTTGGCCCGGAGCACGCGATGCTGCACGATACGGGCCGCGCAACGTATGTCTC
This sequence comes from Acidobacteriota bacterium, assembly GCA_028872955.1. Classification (GTDB taxonomy): domain Bacteria; phylum Acidobacteriota; class Terriglobia; order Terriglobales; family Acidobacteriaceae; genus Edaphobacter. The sequence continues at coordinate 20,051 of JAGWNX010000006.1, read as the reverse complement.
CTGCAGCGATGCGGATGCGCTGGCCGCGACGGTGACGCTGGCGCGGACCGAGGGCATTCTGCCGGCGCTGGAGAGTGCGCACGCCGTGGCCGAGGCGATCCGCCTGGCTCCGACGATGGCGAAGGACGAGATTCTGATGGTGAATCTGTCAGGCCGTGGCGACAAGGACATGGGCATCCTGGCCAAAGAGCTGGACCTGAAGGGTTACAAATAGGCAGGCAACGGGGAGAGTATGGCGATCGAGTTTCGTAACAAACCGGGTCTGGTGATCTACCTGACGGCTGGCGATCCTGACCTGGCGACGACGCGCGAGATTGCGCTTGCGGCCATCGACAACGGTGCCGATGTGATCGAGCTGGGCGTGCCGTTCAGCGATCCGCTGGCGGATGGGCCTGTGATTCAGCGTGCAAGCGAGCGAGCTGTCGCGCGCGGCGTGCGGCTGGTAGACGTTCTGGCCTTGCTGAGCGAGATTCGCACGGCGCGGCCGCAGGCGGGGCTGGTGGTCTTCAGTTATCTGAATCCCGTGGTGCGCATGGGCATGGAGAACTTCTGCGCGGCGGCTGCTGCGGCCGGAGCTGATGGTGTATTGCTGACCGACATGATTGTGGAAGAGGCTGCCGAGTATCTGGCGGCGATGCGACGGCACGGGCTGGCACCGGTCTTTCTGGCCGCGCCTACCAGTCCGGAGGCGCGGCTGAAGGCGATTGCGGCGAACTCGGCTGGCTTTGTGTACGCCATCTCGCGGGTGGGCATTACGGGCACGCAGCAGCAGGTGGCGGGCGACGCCGGCGAGCTGGTGGCCCGGTTGCGCAAGGTGACGGAGCTGCCGATTGCGGTGGGCTTTGGCATCTCCAACGCCGAGCATGTGCAGGCGGTGGGCAAGTTTGCGGATGCTGCCGTGGTAGGCAGCGCGCTGGTCAGCTTGATTGAGCAGACGCCACCGGCGGAGGCTGCCGCCGCGGTGGGCAGGTTTGTGGCCGGGCTGGCTGCGGGGAAGGGTGCGTGATGTACTGCCGACAGCAGCGGCGGGCGGCAAGCGGGTATCATGATGCCTGTGTGCGCGCCGCGGCCGCAGCCGGGCCGGGTAAAACGCAGAGCGAGGATAGTGTATGGAGATCAGCGATTGGCGGGCGCGCATCGACGCCCTGGACGAGGAGATTGTGAAGCTCATCAGCCGACGGGCCGAGGCAGCACGAGCGATCGGTGAGCTGAAGCGCACGTCGTCGCTGCCGGTCTACGAGCCCGGTCGGGAGCAAGCGGTCTTTGACCATGTGCGGCGGGTGAACCCCGGGCCGCTGAACGAGGCAGAGATCCAGCATGTGTATGAGCGGATTGTGGATGTGATGCGGACGCTGCAGAAGCGTGAGAACGAAGAGCGGATCCGCTGAGCGAACAGGTTTCGTACGAGCAGTACCAGCAATGATTTGTATCGAATTAAGTGACCAATAAAGAGAGAGCGAAGCAAACTTATGATCGTCGCAATGCAGGGCACAGCAACTGAGGAGAATATCCAGCAAGTCATCGAGCGCATGGTGGAGCTGGGATTCAATGTTCATCGCACGACGGGTGCGAACCAGACGATTCTGGCGGGCGTAGGCACGCCGGATCACTTTGAGGTCACCGAGTTCAAGGTGCTGTCTGGCGTGTACGATGCCTACCGCATCACCTCGCCGTACAAGCTGGCGGGCCGCAACTTCCGCCCTGAGGGCACGAAGATCAAGTTTGCCAATGGCGTCGTGATCGGCGGCGAGCAGGTGGTGATGATGGCTGGCCCGTGCTCGGTGGAGTCGCGGGAGCAGATTCTGACCAGTGCCAAGCTGGTGAAGGCAGCGGGCGCGCAGTTTCTGCGTGGCGGAGCCTTCAAGCCGCGCAGCTCGCCGTACAGCTTCCAGGGTATGGGCCTGGAGGGCCTGAAGCTGCTGCGCGATGTGGCGGATGAGACCGGCCTGCTGGTCATCACCGAGGTGATGGAGATCTCGCAGATTGAGCTGATGCTGCCGTACATCGACGTCTTCCAGATTGGTGCGCGCAACATGCAGAACTTCAACCTGCTGCGCGAGCTGGGGCATGTGCGCAAGCCCTGCCTGCTGAAGCGTGGCATCTCGGCCACCATTGAAGAGGTACTGCTGTCGGCCGAGTACATCCTGTCGGGCGGCAACTACGACCTGATGCTCTGCGAGCGCGGCATTCGCACCTACGAGACCTACACCCGCAACACCATGGACATCTCGGCGATTCCGGTGCTGAAGAAGCTGACCCACCTGCCGGTGCTGGGCGATCCCTCGCACGGCGTGGGCATTCGCGATCTGGTGCCGCCCATGGCGCTGGCCTCAGTGGCTGCCGGTGCGGATGGCCTGCTGATGGAGATGCATCCGAATCCGGATAAGGCGATGAGCGACGGTGCGCAGAGCCTGTATCCGCAGCAGCTGCAGGACCTGATTGCGAAGCTGCGTCAGCTGGCCCCGGTGGTTGGACGGTCGGTGGCGTAACCATGATGCAGCGCATCACGATTGTGGGGACCGGGCTGATCGGATCATCGATCGGCCTGGCTCTGCGCGCGGCTGGATTTGAGGGCGACATTCATGGCGTGGACGCCAGTCGTGCCGAGTATCTGGCTGCGCTCAATCGTGGCGCGATCAATGAAGAGAAGTTTGACCCGTACGGCGAGCGGATCGGGGTGCGCGATGCGGACCTGGTGATTCTTGCCGTACCGGTGCTTGCCATCAAGGATTGGATGAAGCGGCTGGCACCGATGCTGGGGCCTCACCAGCTGGTGACGGACGTGGGCAGCACCAAGCTGGAGATTGCGGAGCTGGCGCGGGAGCTGTTCAACAAGCCCGGCACGGCGCGGTTTTTGCCCGGGCACCCCATGGCTGGTAAGGAGTCGGGCGGTGCAACTCTGGCCGAGCCGTTCCTGTTTGTGCGTGCGATGTGGCTGTTTACTCCCATCGCCAGTGACACCTCGCCGCTGGAGCAGGAGTGGCGAGAGTGGGTGGGCAAGTTCGGCGCGCGCACCATGGACCTGGATGCGGCGCGGCACGATGAGCTGTGCGCCTGGGTCAGCCACCTGCCGCAGATGTTGTCGACTGCGCTGGCGGCTCTGCTGGAAGACAAGTTTGGTGATGCGCCGGAGATTGCTGCGGTGGGTGGCCGGGCGCTGCGCGAGACGACACGCCTGGGCGCGAGTCCCTACAGCATGTGGCGCGATGTCGCGATGACCAACACCGCGCCCATCGCCGACACGCTGCTGGCGCTGGAGCAGCGACTGATGCATGTGCGGGAGAATCTGCGCACGCCGGAGCTGCGTGAGGAGTTCCAGCGGGCCAACAGGTTCCGTAGTCGCCAGCCGCAGAAGTAGCGGGTGCGCAACGCGGTTTAGTGGCCCATGGGCTCGTCGGGTGGCGGTGCCGCGGCTTTGGTTGGCAGGCGCATCAGGAACGGCAGCGGCGTCAGGCACAGAATGGCTACCGACAGCACCGCGAAGGCGTTCTGGTAAGAGAGCATGGTGGCCTGGCGCAGCATCTGGCGATACACCATGCCGGTAGCCACCTGGGCTGCCTGGGCGGCGGTGTATCCGCTCTGGCGCAGCATGGTGACCACATTGCCCACGTACAGCACGTAGCCGGGTGTGCCGGGCAGCGCGTTGGCGGCCAGTTGTTGCTGGTGGGTCTGCGCGGTGCGAGCCAGAAAGGTGGTGAGCAGCGCGGTGCCTGCGCTGCCGCCCAGGTTGCGAGCGAAGTTGGAGAGGCTGGAGATCTGGTTGGACTTGGAGCGCGGCACGCCCACGTAGTTCAACGTGCTGATGGGGATGAAGACCAGCGGCAGGCCGATGACCTGCAGCATGCGCCACAGCGTGACGGTGCCGTAGCTGGAGTCCAGCGAGAGGCGCGTGAGGTTGAAGAGGCCTGCCGCCGTAATCACGTAGCCAACGGCGACGAGGGCGCGCGCATCCACCTTGCCGACGATACGGCCCGCGACCATCATCATGAACATGAGCACAAAGCCGCCCGGCGAGAGCACCATGCCCGCGCGCTCGGCCGTGAAGCCGAGCAGCGTCTGCAGATACTGCGGAATGAGCACCGTGCTACCGAACAGCACCATGCCCAGGATGAGTTGTAGAAAGACTGCCGTGCCGAAGTTGCGATTCTTCAGCAGCTTCAAGTCTACGATCGGGTCCGGGTGGCGCCACTCCCAGAAGACGAAGGTGCAGAGCAGGCAGACCGCCAGGATAGCTACGGCCGTGATCGTGGGGTCGCTGAACCAGTCCTTCTCCTGACCCTTGTCCAGGAAGAACTCCAGGCAGCCGACCCCGGTGGCGACCAGGCCCAGCCCGAGAAAGTCGACCGGTGACTTTTCGTGCGTGCGCGCTCGCACGTGCGGTGGGTCCTCCACCATCTTGTTGGAGAGCCACAGCGACAGCACGCCAATGGGCAGGTTGATGAAGAAGATCCAGTGCCAGTTGAAGTTGTCGGTGATCCAGCCGCCCAGGGTGGGGCCAATGGCCGGGGCCACCACCACTGCCATGCCGTACAGGGCAAAGGCCTGTCCGCGCTTGGAGACCGGGAAAGTGTCGGCCAGGATGGCCTGCTCCGACGGTGCCAGGCCGCCGCCGCCCAGCCCCTGCAACACCCGCGCCAGAATGAGCGCCGGTAGGGTAGGTGCAATGCCGCACAGGAACGAGCACATGGTAAACATCACCACGCAGCTCATGTAGAAGCGCTTGCGGCCAAAGCGGTTGGAGAGCCAGCCGGAGATGGGCAGGATGATGGCGCTGGAGACCAGGTAGCTGGTCAGCACCCAGGTGGCTTCGTCCTGCGACGCACCCAGCGAGCCGGCGATATGGGGCAGTGCGACGTTGGCAATGGAGGTGTCCAGCACCTCCATAAACGTGGCCAGCGTCACAGTAAGCGCGATGGCCCAGGGGTTGAAGCGCGGAACCCAGGGCTCCTCATGATGATCCAAATCTGGCATTGAGTGACTTTCAGGATAGCAGTCTGCCGGGCAGCCCAGGAGAGGTTGGTAGTCTGAAGGGAACAGAGGTGAACGCGATGGCAGGGGCACAGACCGAGATGACACTGGCAGAGGTACAGGCAGCGCGGCAGCGGCTGCAGGGCTCGATCTACTACTCCCCGTGCCCGCACTCGCAGATGCTCTCTGGCCTGACCGGCCAGCAGGTGTACCTGAAGCTGGAGAACCTGCAGATGACCGGCAGCTTCAAGGAGCGCGGCGCGCTGAATCGCATTGCACTGCTGACTGAGGCGCAGGCGCAGCGCGGCGTGGTGGCGGCCAGCGCCGGAAACCACGCGCAGGGGGTGGCCTATCACGCCACCAAGCGCGGCATGCGTTCGCTGATTGTGATGCCGCTGGCCACGCCGCTGGTCAAGGTCTCTGCCACGCGCGAGTTTGGGGCTGAGGTGGTGTTGCACGGTGCCAACTACGACGAGGCGTACCAGGAGGCCCTGCGCCTGTGCGAGGCCGCAGGCATGACCTTCATTCACCCGTTTGACGATCCGGTGGTGATGGCCGGGCAGGGCACCATTGGGCTGGAGCTGCTGGAGCAGATTCCGCAACTGCAGGCCGTGGTGGTGCCCGTTGGCGGCGGCGGGCTGATCGGCGGCATCGCCTGCGCGATCAAGGAGAGCCGGCCTGAGGTGAAGGTTGTGGGCGTGCAGACCTCGCGACTGCCCTCCATGCTGGAGGCTGTGGCGCACCATGAGCCGGTCACGCTGGAGCCGGCGACCACCATCGCCGACGGCATCGCCGTGCGTCGTGCGGGCGAGTTCACGCTACCCATGGTGGAGCGGTACGTCGACGAGATGGTGACCGTAGACGAAGATGAGATTGCGTCGGCGATTCTGATGCTGCTGGAGCGCGAGAAGACGCTGGCCGAGGGTGCCGGTGCGGCCGCGCTGGCGGCGCTGCTGCAGCGCAAGACTACGGTGATTCCCGCCAACGCGCACACGGCCGTGCTGGTCTGCGGCGGCAACATCGACGTCACGCTGCTGAGCCGCATCATCGAGCGCGGCATGGTGCAGGACGGCCGCATGGTGCGGCTGCGCATCCACCTGCTGGACAAGCCCGGTGCGCTGGCCGAGCTCTCCCGGCTGATCGCCAATCTGCGCGCCAACATCGTGGACACACTACACAACCGTGCCTACTACGGCGTGAATCTGGGAGACACGGTGATCGATATTACGATGGAGACCCGCGGCCGCGAACATGTCGAGGAGCTGCTGGCTGCGCTCACAGCCGAGGGCTACAAGCACTCGCGCGTGGTGTAGCAGCGCCAGGCGCTGGAGATGCCGCTACTGCCGGGAGTACTGCGTCTCCTGCTTCTCGCGGTGTCGCTCCAGAGCGAGCTGAATCAGGCGGTCGATGAGGCGCTTGTAGGGCAGCCCGCTGGCCTTCCATAGCTTGGGGTACATGGAGATGCTGGTGAAGCCGGGCATGGTGTTCAGCTCGTTCACATAGATCCGTGCGGGGGTGGCCTGGCGAGCGCGGGTGGCGCGGCGTGCGGGCTCCAGCAGAAAGTCTACGCGGGCCAGGCCAGAGCACTCGCAGGCCTGGTAGGCGGCCAATGCCATGCTGCGAATCTGTTTGCGCTGCGCGGCGGTGAGGCGCGCGGGGATGATGGGGATCGAGTCGTCAGAGTGGTACTTGGCTTCGTAGTCGTAGAACTCGGCTGCGGGGATGATCTCTCCTACCACGGAGGCCTCCGGCGCGTCGTTGCCCAGCACGGCCACCTCCAGTTCGCGCGGCTTCAGGTCTGGTCCGCCCACGCCTTGCTCCACGACGATCTTGCGGTCATAGGTCGCGGCCAGCTCCATGGCGGCATCCAGCTCCGTGCGATCGTGCACCTTGCTGATGCCGACGGACGAACCTGCGTTGGCGGGTTTGACGAAGAGCGGGTAGGCCAGCGCTGCCTCAATCTGCCGCGTGCAACGCGCCGGAGCCGTGCGCCAGGCAGAGCGCAGCAGCGCCAGGTACGGCGTCTGCGGCAGGCCGGCCGCGGCGAAGAGCTTCTTCATCACGTCCTTGTCCATACCGGCCGCGGAGCTGAGTACGCCGGAGCCGACGTAGGCGATGTCTGCCAGCTCCAGCAGGCCCTGCACGGTGCCGTCCTCGCCGAAGGTGCCGTGCAGCACGGGGAAGACGACGTCGATGGTCTGGTTGAGCGTCGTGGCATCGGGCGCGATCTCAGCCGCAGCGGGTAACTGCGGCAGTGCTGCGTCTCCGCCGGCCAGCAGCGCCTGCGAGGCGGACGGCCCCAGCCACTGCCCGGCCTTGCTGATGCCGATGGGCACCACGTCATACTTGCGCCGGTCGATCGCCTTCAGGATGGAGGCGGCCGAGATCAGCGAGATCTCGTGCTCGCCGGAGCGGCCACCAAACAGGACACCGATGCGGAGTTTCTTCTTCATCCCTACCAGTGTCGTTCAGCAGGCTGTGGTTTCGCGGGTGCAGACCGCGCAGCGAACCACGGCGGTTATGGGCTGGGCGCCGAGCGCGAGCCCTTAGCTCTTCGCCTTCTTCACCATCGCCAGCACCTCTTCGGCGTGGCCCGCCGGGGTGACGTTCTCAAAGGTGTGGATGAGGCGCTGGTGCCCTTCGGAGTCTGCCGGGGCGATGAGGTAGGTGGTGCGCTTGACGCCCGTCACGGGCTTGCCGTACATGGTCTTCTGCTGCAGCAGATCAAAGCGCTTGATCAGCACCATGTCAGGGTCGGCCAGCAGGTCATACGGAAGCTCGTACTTGGTCTGGAACTTCTTCTGCGCCTTCACGGTGTCGCGGGAGATGCCGAGCACGGTGATGCCGGCCTTCTTGAACTTGGCAAACGCGTCGCGAAAGCCGCAGGACTCGATGGTGCAGCCGGGTGTATCGGCCCGCGGATAGAAGAACAGAACCACGGGGGTGGACTTGTAGTCCGAGAGGTGAACGGTGGCGCCGTCCTGGTTCTGTAGCGCAAAGTCTTCAAGGATGTCGTTGGGCTGGGGCATAGGGTCTCTCCTGGTTTCTGGTTGGGCCCGGCTTTCTGGTTGGGCCGCAGGCTACACGCTGTGCGGGAGCACTCGAAGAAGAGATGCAGGTGCGGCAGGCGGGATGCACCTGCCGCTCCCGTGCGTTCGATGGCATGGAAGCGCGCAGCGAGCTTGCGCTAGAGGGCCAGTGCTTCCAGCGTCTTCTCCAGGCTGGCTGTGTCGTTGACGTTCAGGGTCGGGATGGAGGCATCGCGGCCCAGGATCTGGCGGTTCAAGCCGGCCAGTACCTTGCCCGGGCCTACCTCAACAAAGTGGGTGGGCTGTTGCGCGGCCAGCAGCTGCACGCACTCTACCCAGCGCACCGTACCTGTTACCTGACGGATGAGCGTGTCGCGAACGTCGGAGTTGCGGGTTGGGAAGCGGGCGTCGACGTTCGAGGCAACGGGAATGCCGGGATCGTTGAAGCGCACGCCCTCCAGCTCCACCATCAGGCCCTTCTGGGCGGGCTGCATCAACTGGCAGTGGAAGGGGGCGGAGACGGCCAGCAGCACGGTCTTTTTGGCACCGGCCTCTTTGCACAGGTCGACGGCGCGGTGAACGGCGGCGGTAGAGCCGGAGAGGACGGTCTGCTCAGGAGAGTTGAAGTTCGCGGGCGAGACGCTGGCCTCCAGGGTCAGGTCGCGCTCCACCCTGGTTCCTGGCTCCAGGGGAGAGTCGCCGGGGGGGACGGGCTCCAACCGTGACAGCTCCGCCAGCAACTGGTCTGAGGCCTGACCGCAGAGCTCCTGCACCTGCTCGGGCGGCAGGCCCAGAATGGCGGCCATGGCGCCCTCGCCGGCGGGCACAGCCTGCTGCATCAGGCGGCCGCGGGTGCGCACGGTGCGCACGGCGTCTGCAAAGGCCAGCGTGCCGGCGGCGACGTGGGCAGAGTACTCGCCCAGCGAGTGGCCAGCGGCGAGCGCAGGTGTTACGCCCCGCTCGGCCAGCACACGCGCGGCGGCGACGGAGACGGTCAGGATGGCGGGCTGGGTGTGCTCCGTGAGCTTCAGCTCCTCGTCGGGCCCCTCGAAGATAACGCGCGACAGGGCAAAGCCGAGCGCGGCGTCTGCCTCTTCAAAGGTGGCGCGGGCGATGGGGAAGGCGTCGTAGAGGTCGCGTCCCATGCCGACTGACTGGGAGCCTTGACCGGGAAACAGGAAGGCGAGCTTGGTGGTAGTCATCGTGGTCGATGGTAAACCACGGAGGGGCGTTGTGGCGCGGCCCGGGTTAAGCAGCTAAACCGCTGCGAGGGCAGCGGCTTAGGGGAAACAGGCGGGAAGGCCGCGGGTTAGATGCCCAGACCGAAGTCGACGTCCTGCTCATCGCCGGAGTGGGAGTAGAGGTCGTACGGGGTGCGGCGGTTGAACTTGTACCGCTGGCGCAGTTCGCGGCCGACGAACAGACCCAGAGCCACGGCGCCCAGCCCAGCCGAGATCCAGCCGACGGTCTTCATCAGCGAGGAGTCGTCAGCGTCGCTGGGGGAGGCGGTCGCGACGGCGAGGCTCGACCCCTCGACCTCGTGACCAAAGAAGCGGGACTTCTGGGTGGAGTTCATAGTAGGAAGATTCTAGCGCACGGGGTTAAGGATTGGCATATACCACTTTGAAGGGAGACTGTAAGACTTTTGTCATGCTCCAAAAGCGGTGCATCGGCTCGGGTGCGGTGGATCATGTGCCGGCTGCACCAGGCTGGAGATAAGACGCGGCCCACGGATTAAGGTAGGCAAACGCGGCCCGGGCTCGCGAACAGTTCGCGAGCCCGGGCGGGTAGCAGTGGTTGAGCGCGGTCTACTCGGTCAGCGACTGGGCGTGAGTGGCCGACTCGTGCGAGGCCTCGGCCAGCAGCGCGACGCGGTTCTGGTAGCTGGCCAGCACAAACTCGCGGAACAGCGGATGCGGCTCCAGCGGCTTGGATTTGAACTCCGGGTGGAACTGGCAGGCCAGGAAGTAGGGATGGCTGGGAATCTCGACGATCTCCACATAGGTGGCGTCGGGTGTAGTCCCGGTCAGGCGCAGTCCGGCACCGGTCAGCAGCGGCTCGTACTCGCGGTTGAACTCGTAGCGATGCCGATGACGCTCGGAGATCTCGGTGGTGCCGTAGGCGTGCGCGGCCAGCGAGTCCGGATCCATCACACAGGTCCAGGCACCCAGCCGCATGGTGCCGCCCATCTCCTCGACGCCCGTCAGCTCGCGCAGCTTATAGATGACGCGGTGCGGTGTGGAGGGGTCGAACTCGCTGGAGTTCGCCTCCTTCAGTCCGCAGACGTTGCGGGCAAACTCGATGCACGCGGTCTGCATGCCCAGGCAGATGCCAAAGTAGGGCGTGCCGGACTCGCGCGCGTAGCGGATGGCGTTCAGCATGCCCTCAATGCCGCGCTTGCCGAAGCCACCCGGCACCAGCACGCCGTCAAAGCCCTCCAGCTGGGCGGTGTAGTCGGCGTTCTCAAGGCCCTCGGCCTCAATCCAGGTGACCTTTAGCTTCAGATTGTGAGCCAGTGCCGCGTGCACCAGGGCTTCCTTGAGCGACTTGTAGGAGTCCTCGTACTCGACGTACTTGCCGACGATGGCGATGGAGACCTCGTCGCGGGGGTGGTAGGCGCGGTGAACCAGGTCCTTCCACTGGGAGAGGTCGGGCTGCGGCGTCTCCAGGCGCAGGTACTTCAGCGCCAGGGTATCGACGTTCTCTGCGGCAAAGGTAAGGGGCACTTCGTAGATGCTGGCTACGTCGCGGGCGGCGATGACGGCCTGCTCCTCCACATTGCAGAAGAGGGCGATCTTGCTGCGCATCTCGCGGGGGACGGCACGGTCTGAGCGGCAGAGCAGGATGTCAGGCTGGATGCCGATGGAGAGCATCTCCTTGACGGAGTGCTGGGTCGGCTTGGTCTTCAGCTCCTGCGCGGCGGCGATCCAGGGGATGAGCGTCACGTGGACGAAGACCGTGTTCTCGCGGCCCAGGTCCTGGCGCATCTGGCGGATCGCCTCCAGGAAGGGCAGGGACTCGATATCACCGACCGTGCCGCCGATCTCGATGATGGCGACGTCGCAGTCCTGCGCTACCTTGCGCATGGCGTTTTTGATCTCGTTGGTGACGTGCGGAATGACCTGCACGGTCTTGCCCAGGTAGTCGCCGCGGCGCTCTTTGGTGATGATCTGCTCGTAGATGCGACCGGTGGTCAGGTTGTTGTCGCGGGTGAGGCGGGCGTGGGTGAAGCGCTCGTAGTGACCCAGGTCCAGGTCGGTCTCCGCGCCGTCGTCGGTGACGAAGACCTCGCCATGCTGGAAGGGCGACATGGTGCCGGGGTCGACATTGAGATAGGGGTCAAACTTCATCAGGTTGACGCGCAGGCCGCGAGCCTCCAGCAGGCAGCCGATGGAGGCTGCCGCGAGACCTTTACCGAGGGAAGACACGACGCCGCCCGTTACAAAGATGTACTTTGCAGACATGTCCGCGACCTCTTGAACTGGGATTTGGATTTGTGCAGTGTGGGCACGATTAAGTATCGCAGGGAGGCGCAGCGGAGGCAATGGGCTAGGCGGTACGGCTCTGGAAAAACGGGAGATCGACGCCGAAAGCTTGAGGTGGAGGGCCGTCGCCAGCGGGTATGCTGTTGGCGGAGAGGATTCCGAAGTGACGGGCAGAGCAGTCTGGCTGGAGGCGCAGCGACGGGTGTTGCACGCCGTGGTCCGGGTGGCGGAGCGGCGTGGTGGTGCCGCGCACCTGGCCGTGGGCGAACGCGGCGAGCGCGAGGCGCTCTTCTTCCTGCGCCAGCAGGGGTTCACCGTGGTGGCGCGGCGCTGGCGCACGGCCCGGCTGCGCGGCGATCTGGATCTGGTGGCGTGGGAGGGCGATTGCCTGTGCTTTGTGGAGGTAAAGACCCGCAGCACCCGCAACCTGCTGGACCCCGCCGAGAGCGCGGTGGACGAGGAGAAGCGCCAACGGCTGCGGCGCATGGCCCGGGCCTATCTGCGTGGGCTTCCGGAGCAGGTACGCACGCGAGTCCAGGTGCGGTTTGACGTGATCTCGGTGTATCTGGAGCCGCAGGGTGCCGCCTGCGAGCTGTTTCGGCAGGCCTTTGCCCGGGAGTGACCCGCAGGGTGTTGCGAAGCCAAATGCCGGGTGATGCCCAACCGGCGGCAAACGGTGTCTAATGTCGGTGAGGAAGGATGGAACTCGGATGACGCTGCTGAATGCACCGGAGTACAACGCGCGAGGCGAACGGCTGAAGAGCGGCCTGCTGATCGGCACAGGCGTGCTGCTGGCACTGATCTTTGTCACGGCCTTTGCCGGCTTTGTGATGGGACATGGCTGGTTCTTTTCGAATCTGCCGGTGGAGCACCGGGTTGACCGCTTCTTTAGAGCGCTGGAGGCGAAGGACTATAGCACCGCGTATGGCATCTACATGAACGATGCCGACTGGCAGCAGCACCCCCAGCGCTACGACTACACGCTGAAGCGATTTACCGAGGACTGGACGACGGACAGCCCCATCAACGTGCCCATCACCTCGCACCACGTCGACATCTCCAAGACGGACGGCACCGGAGCCTTCGGTTCGGGCGTGATTGTTGCCGTGCGCGTCAATGGCGATCACAGGCTATTTATGTTCTACATCCGCAAAGACGGCACGCTCACCTGGCCGGCACCGCACGAGCTGGAGTACTAGCACCGGTTGCCGGTTCAGGTATCCTGCCTGGCGAACCAGTTGTCGTCGGTGTGCGTAGCCGCCATGATGGGAGCAACGTTGGCTGTGCGGGGACGCCCCCAGGAGAACGATGCGCGAAGAACCCCTGTTGCAGGTAAAGCCTGACGCTGCAGAGCAGCGCCTGGAGAAGATCTTTCTGCTGCTTTTTGCGCAGATCGTGGCGCTCATCCTGCTTTCGTTTCTCTTCCAGCAGGGCGTGCAGCTTATCTGGGATCCTTTTTACTTTGGTCTGGACTTCAAGGACTTCTATCGGGGATTCGTCCTGTGGATCCATGGGCAGAATCCGATGGACGACTTTGTTCTCAGCTATCGGCTCACCAAGCCTCCCTTCTCGCTCGCCGCAGGTGGGCTGTTTGCCTGGACGTCGTTTGGACGAGCGAGCGTGCTCTTCTTTCTGCTGAACCTTGGGCTGGTGGGGTGGTCTGTGGACCGGTACGCCCGCGAGCTTGCAATGCTCCGGCGCTCGCGACAGCTGCTGCTGCTGATCGCCGCGATCTACTATCCCGTGTACTTTCTGGTGGAGCGTGGGAATCTGGATGGGCTGATGCTGGCCCTGGTGGTGCTTGCGTTTACTGCGCAGAACAGGCTCGTCCGGACGGTGGCGCTGGGTGCGTCGATTGGCATGAAGCTGTACACCGGCGTGCTGGCCGCCGTGTGGGCGTATCAGCGTAAGTGGCGCGCGGCGTTGGCGGCTGTGGCGGCAGCAGTCGTGCTGCAGCTGCCGTTTTACCGACTGTTTGTCACCGTACACCGCACGGTCGACGACCGCTTCGCAACCATCGACCTGCGCCAGAATATGAGCCCGGGCAGCCTGCTCACCCTTGGTTACATGATGTTTCACCCCGAGCTGAACATGCGCGTGGTCAACTTGACGCTGGTAACGATCTGGCTGCTGACGCTCGGCTGGAAGGTATGGCGGTCACGCCGCTGGGAGACGCCACGCGACTGGGTGCTCTACCTGCCGTGGCTGGTGGCGTATCCGGCGCTGGTGTATCCCTACACGGGCGTGTTTCTGCTGCTGGTGCTGGCGTATGTGGTGCAGGAGTCGCGCGGTCGCAAGCTGCGGGACTGCGACCAGTTGCTGCTCGCGGGCTTTCTGCTGACGGGGGTGCAGTCCTTCGGCTGGACCCACGCGCTGGAGCCGCTCTCCCATGGCTTCATGGTGGTGCATCTGCTGAACGCGATCGGCACCACACTGATGTTGCTGGGGGCATGCACCTGGCAGCCCGCCAACGCTCCGCAAGTCGCTGCAGCCGTGTAGAGTAGCTTGACAGGCGGAGGACCCGGTACGGCATGACGAAGGAAGCAGGCAATGGCGAGGCACGCATCACACGCTATAACAACTTTCTGCTGCTGGTAGCCGGGCTGGGTGGCCTGCTGTATGGCGTCGACGTGGGCATCATCGGCGGTGCGTTGCCGTATCTTGAGGCCACGTCGCGGCTGACGCCGGGACAGCTCTCCGTGATTGTGGCGGCGGTGTTGCTGGGCAGCGTCTTCTCCACGTTGTTTGCCGGTGCGCTGGCCGATTGGCTGGGCCGCAAGCCGCTGATGCTGATCAGCGGCCTGGCCTTCATCGTCAGCATCCCGGTCATCGCGCTCTCGCACGGCTACGCGCCGCTCTTCTTTGGGCGGCTGCTGCAGGGCATGAGCGGTGGCCTGATCGGCGTGGTGGTGCCGCTGTATCTGGCGGAGTGTATGACGGCAGCGCGCCGTGGCCGCGGCACCGGCATCTTCCAGTGGATGCTGACGCTGGGCATTGTGGCGGCGGCGGTGGTGGGCATCTACTACAGCTATCGGGTAGAGGTGGTGGCCAGGTACGCCAGCGACGCCGGACTGTTTGCCTTCAAGGATCAGGCCTGGCGACGCATCTTCTGGGTGTCGTTGCCGCCGGGCATTCTGTTCTCGCTGGGCAGCCTGTTTGTGCAGGAGTCTCCGCGCTGGCTCTATCGCCGGGGCAGGAGCGAGGCCGCGCTGGCCGCGCTGCTCTCCTCGCGAACGCCCGCCCAGGCCGCGCTGGAGTTGCAGGAGATGGCGCAGGCCGCGGGTGACGCGCCGGGAGCGCCGGGCGGTGTGGCGCGCGACTCGCTGCTGCAGCGCAAGTATGTCATCCCGTTTCTGCTGGCGTGCGTCATTCTGTTCTGCAACACCGCGACTGGCGTCAACTCCATCATCGGCTACAACACGGGTATCTTGCTGCAGAGCGGATTGAACGATCTGTGGGCGCACTGGGGCTACGTGCTGTTTACGGTGGTCAACTTTGCGATGACGCTGGTGGGCATCTCGCTGGTCGATCGCAAGGGCCGCCGCTTTCTGCTGACACTGGGCACCAGCGGCGTGATCGCATCGTTGCTGTTTGTCGGGGCCATGTTTCACGCCACGGAGTCGCAGGCCATTAACGTGAGCGCCGCGCTGCAGGCTGAGGCCGCCGGCCGCGACACGCTGCGTCTGCCGTTTGACCAGGCCGAGGCAGCGCGTCTGCTGGCCGCCAGCGGCAGCACGCTGAACCCCAGCCATGCCACCCTCGGCGTCATCTACGCGTATGGCGACTTTATCGCCACCACCAGCTACGCACGCTCTGACGATGTGGCGGCCCCGCTGGTGATGAGCCGGGAGGCCGCCGTGCCCGCCAATCGGGTGGAGGCGTTCTTCCGGAATCCATTCGCCGACCTCGCCAAGGCGCAGCACGCGCCGCTGCGGATTCTTCAGGCCAGGCTCGGCGAGGTACCCTCGGCCACGCACGGCTGGCTGGTGGCGCTCGGGTTATATGGGTTTATGGCCTTCTTTGCCATGGGGCCGGGGTCGTGCGTGTGGCTTGCCCTCTCTGAGCTGATGCCCACGCGCATACGATCCAACGGCATGAGCATTGCGCTGGTCATCAACCAGATGGTCTCCACCACGCTGGCGGGTATCTTTCTGCCGTTTGTCGGCCGCTACGGCTACGCGGCCATCTTCTTTCTGTTTGCGGGCTTCACGGTGGTGTACTTCCTGACCGCGGTCTTTGCCCTGCCGGAGACCAAGGGCAAGACGCTCGAAGAGATTGAGGCGCACTTTGCCGGCAGCGGTAGCAAAGGCTGACGCGCAGCGCTCACCTGTACGGCCCCTCGCTGCGGCAGGTAAGATGCTCTGCGAACGTTCACATGTACGGACGCAAGGGGATAACGATGAGACAGGGTTGGGCCGTGCTGGCGCTTGCCACAGCCATGGCAGCGGGTAGCCCCGCAGTTGCGCAGAACTTTGTGGACATCAAGCCGTCTCCGGCACAGGTGGCCTGGCAGGATCTCGAGTTTGGCGTCATCCTTCACTTCTCGACCAACACATTTCTGGATCGCGAGTGGGGTGACGGCACGGCGTCGCCGGAGACCTTCAACCCGTCGGAGTTTGACCCCGAGCAGTGGATGCGTGCGGTGCGCGACTCCGGTGCGAAGTACGTGGTGCTGGTGGCCAAGCATCACGACGGCTTCTGCCTGTGGCCTACGGACCAGACGCCCTACAGCGTCAAGGCCAGTCCATGGCGCGGCGGCAAGGGCGATGTGGTGGGCGACGTGGCGCGGGCTGCGCGCAAGTACGGGCTGCAGTTCGGCGTCTACCTCTCGCCGTGGGATCGTCATGACCCGCGCTATGCAGACTCCGCAGCGTACGACCGCTACTACGAGGCAGAACTGACCGAGCTGGCCAGCCGCTATGGCGACCTGGTGGAGTTCTGGCTGGACGGCGCAGGCAGCGGCGGGCACGTCTACGACTTCAAGCGCTTTGTGGAGACGCTGCGGACCTACCAGCCCAACACGCTGGTCTTTGCCGATACCGGCCTGTTTGAGTATGGAGATGCGCGCTGGGTGGGCACGGAGAGCGGACGCATTCCGTACGAGAACTGGAATGTGATCGACCGTCACGGCAGCCTGCGCTGGCGCCCGGTGGAGGCCGATACGCCGCTGCGCAACCTGCACTGGTTCTGGCACCCCAACGATGAGGCCTCGTTGAAGTCGCTGGACGAGCTGCTGACCACCTGGGACACCACGGTGGGCCACGGCGGCCAGCTCTTGCTGGGCCTGGCACCCGATCGCCGCGGCCTGCTGCCCGACAGCGACGTGGCGCGTCTGCATGAGCTGGGTGAGGCACTGCGCAACCGCTACCGGAACAACCTGGCGCGCGCGCATCGACCGCTGCCCGCAGAGCAGGCGCTGGCAGCGGATGGCGACGAGGAGACCTTCTGGAGTGCGCCGGCGGGCTCGCACCATGCGGACCTGGAGCTGGACTTTGCTACGCCCATTACCTTCAACCGCGCGCGCACCATGGAGTGGCTCAACGACGGCCAGCACGTGGAGAAGTACGCGATTGAGGCCTGGGTGGGCGGCAGTTGGCGGCGGCTGGCCGCGGCGCAGGCCATCGGCCACGAGAAAGTGGACCTGTTTGCCCCGGTCACGGCATCGCGGGTGCGGCTTCGCATCCTCTCCAGCACCGGCCCGGCAAGCATTCGCGAGTTTCAGCTCTATAACGTTGCCCCCACAACGGAGGAGGCGAGGCAACTGGCGCAGCAGCCCGCGCCCTAGCCCGCACGCTGAAGGGCACGCGAGACGGCACGCGAGACGGCACGCAAGCTACGAAGGCTCTACCAGCGCTCCGCGCAGCAGCGTAGCCTGCAGTGTGCCATCCGGTGCCAGCACGGTGAAGTCTGCCGGGCTGCCGGGCTGCGGCGCTGCGGTGTGCAGGCCGGTCATGGTGGCCGGGTTGGTGGTCAGCAAGGGGATCGCCTGATCCAGCGTGGCACCGGTAAAGCGCAGAAAGTTGGTCAGGGCACGATCCAGGGTGAGCACGCTGCCGGCCAGCACACCATCGGCTGTGGCGCGGCCATGGGCCACCTGCACGGTCTGCCCGGCCAGGGTGTAGGTACCGTCGGGCATGCCGGTGGCGCGCATGGCGTCGGTGATGAGAATGCTGCGCTGTGGGCCCTTGGCACGCCACCAGAGCCGCACCAGGTCCGGGTGCACGTGCACGCCGTCGCAAATCAGCTCGGCAAACAGCGCCTGATCGCTCAGCACCGTGCCCAGGATGCCGGGCTCGCGGTGATCCAGCGCGCGCATGGCGTTGAACGTGTGGGTCGCGCTGGAGGCACCGGCCCGGATCGCACGCTGGGTGGTCTCGGCATCTGCGTTGGAGTGGCCGAGCGAGACGCGGACACCCAGCGCGGTGGCGTGCGCTGCCAGCTCCACAGCACCCGGCAGCTCCGGTGCCAGGGTCAGCAGGCGGATGGTGCCCTCTGCGGCCTGCCAGAAGCGGTCGAAGAGGGTACGCTCGGCCGGCTGCAGCAGCTCAGGCCGATGCACGCCGCGTTTGGCGTGGGAGAGGAACGGCCCTTCAAGGTGGATCCCCAGCGGCTGAGCTCCGGGCTGCTGCTGGCGTTGCAGCTGCGCCAGACGGCTGAGCGCACGCAACGTGTCGTCGATGGACGCGGTGACGGTAGTGGCCAGGAAGCTGCCCACGCCGTGCCCGGCCAGAAAGCGGCTGATCGCGCCCAGAGCCTCCGGCGTTGCCTCCATCACATCGTGCCCGGCCGCGCCATGCAGGTGGACGTCAAAGAAGGCTGGCGCCAGGGTGGAGTCTGGGAAGGCGAGCCGCCGGTCGGCCGCAGGCGCCTGCGCACTGCCACGGGAGCCGGCCGCAACGAGGGTGGCTCCCTCCAGCAGAAACCACGGCTGGCTAACGATGCCTGCGGGGCCAAGGTATCGCGCGGCGGTAAGAAGCGTACGCATAGCCACCATTATGGCAGGGGTAGCGCTGAGGTGGTGGGCCCAGAGGGATTCGAACCCCCAACCAAGGGATTATGAGTCCCCTGCTCTAACCGTTGAGCTATAGGCCCGTTTTGCTTGAGTTTAGCAGGGCTGGCGGCCATCGCGTTCGTCGGAATCTGGTGTCCAGAAGTGTCCAATGTACGAAAAGCGGGTGCCCCATCCTTGGCGGTCTTTTGCCAAGGGTGGGAAGGTCAAGATCGAGCGGGTGGTCCGAAGCTCATTTCGTTGGAAGGGTCAGAGTACTCCAGCTTCGCCGATGCCAAGCAGGAGGCCGCACCCCGACCGCTGTGTTCGAGGCGAACCAACATCTCACCTCCCACCCTTCGCACACCACGCGAAGGATGGGGCACCCAAGCGATTGTGCTAGTTTTGTGAAAAGACGAAAGGGTAGGCCACCCGCCAACTCTGAGTCCTCCATCTAGTCAAGATGCCAGCGAAACACTAGGTTGTCGTGAAAATCATCAAGCTACTGTTCTGCTGCTTCCTTCTCACGCTGCCCTTTTCGGCGCAGGCTCAAAGCGGGAGTGGAGCCAACGCTTCCGACGCGGTGAAGGCCTTCGTTCAGGGCTTCTATGACTGGTATGTTCCCAAGGCTGTGGGCAGTCGCTCTACGCCAGCATGGAGCACGGTGGTCAAAGAAAAAGGGAGCTGCTTCAGCCCGGAGTTGGGACGCAAGCTCCGTGAGGACGCCGAGGCCCAGGCAAAGGATGAGGGGGAGATCGTCGGACTGGACTTTGATCCCTTTTTGAACAGCCAAGACCCTGGGAGGCGCTACAACGTCGGCAAGGTGGTGCCGAAGGGGGATAGCTACTTGGTTGAAGTCCATCGCGTCATCTCTGGCAAGCCCGAGGCGAAGCTGACGGCGATAGCCGAAGTGGCTGGCAAAAATGGGCAGTGGTACTTCGTGAACTTCATCTATCCGGGCGGCCATAACCTGCTCGGCGTTCTGAAGGCCCTCAAGGCCGACCGGGACAAACCGGCTCAGTAAGCCATCCCTGAGCATCAGCCGGCCGTCTCTGCGGAGGCGGCCTTGTTGTGTGTGGGGCGGGTGGCCCGTGTTTACAACCGGCCCGTGGCGCGGGTGCCCCATCTTCGGCGCGGCGGTATTGCGCCTGAGGTGGACTTGCTGCCGTGCGTCGAGGGTGCGCATTAACTGACCGGATTGCCTGCAGTTGACGCCGTGTGATGGGTGTCACATACATCGGCGCTACGACGCTTTATTCCTTAAGACGATTCATGAGGTGTGTCGCTGGCAACCGACCGTCGGCGGCGCGGTGCTCCTGGAGATTCCGGAGCAGACAGCAGTGGTGTGCCAACAGGAACGACTGGCGCGGGCTGCGACGTTCAGATTCGTACACGGAGGATGAGGATGGCGAACAAAGTAATGGCAGCGTTGGCGGTGATGGCCTTGGCGACAGTAGCCCAGGCAGGCACGCTTCACGGCAAGGTCTCTGGCGCAAAGGGTGTGTCGGTGGTGTACGTGGACGCGATTGCGGGCAAGAGTTTTCCGGCACCGTCGCAGCATCCGGTGATGAACCAGAAGGG
>JAGWNX010000121.1 GCA_028872955.1 Acidobacteriota bacterium | reverse complement strand
CGTCAGCCGCTCAAACTTCCCCAGATCGATCTCCACATCGTTGAACACCGTCTTCGTGGTCCCGTTCACCTCCATCGCCACATACCGGATCAGTTCCTCGGTCAGGTCCATCAGGTCGTGGAAGTTCGCGTACGCCTGGTAAAACTCAAGCATGGTGAACTCGGGGTTGTGCTGCGTGCTCACGCCCTCGTTGCGGAAGTTGCGGTTGATCTCGTACACGCGGTCCAGGCCGCCGACCACCAGCCGCTTCAGGTACAGCTCCGGCGCGATGCGCAGGTACAGGTCCATGTCCAGCGTGTTGTGGTGGGTGATGAACGGACGTGCCGCCGCGCCGCCGGCCACCGGATGCAGCATTGGCGTCTCCACCTCCAGGTAGCCGCGCGCGTCAAAGAAGGCGCGAATGGCGCGCAGCACGGCTGCCCGCTTGACGAAGGTTTCGCGAACGTTGATCGGGGCCTCTTCCGCAGACTCCGCCTCGCCCTCGGCCGGCTTGGGGGCGTGGCCGGTGTTCATAAACAGGTCCACATAGCGCTGGCGGTAGCGCAGCTCGGTGTCTTCCAGGCCGTGGTACTTGTCAGGTAGCGCCAGCATGGCCTTGGCCAGAAAGGTGATGGCGGGCTTGTCCTGTCCGCTGGCGCTGGCGTGAACGGTCAGCTCGCCGGTGCGCGTGCGCATCAGGTAGCCGGAGACGCCGATGTGGTCGCCGAGGTCGAGCAGCTTGTAGAGGGCGAAGGCCTCCTCGCCTACATCGTCCTTGCGCACGTAGATCTGGAAGCGCTGGCCGCCCTGCTGCAACTGGGCGAAGCCCGCCTTGCCCTGGACGCGGATGGCCATGATGCGTCCGGCGATGCTGACCTGGATGGGCGCCGGGCCAAACTCCAGCTGCTCGGACGTGTAGGCGTCGTAAGCGGCACGCAGCTGTGGAATGGTGTGGCTGGCGTTGAAGCCGTTGGGATAGACGGCATAGCCGAGGGCGGCGATCTTCTCCAGCTTCTGCTGGCGTTCGCGGTAGAGGCGTTCTTCGAAGTCAGATTCGAACACGGGATGTCCTTTGTTAGTAGTCGTTGACCAGTATATCGGTCACGGCGGCCGGTACTGGTGGTCGCCGCTTGAGAGGGCAACGTGGTGTAATGAGAGGGTTATGGCTGAACCAGGCAAGCAGCAGGATGAGCAAAACCCGGGCAACGGCAGTGAGCAGACGGGCAAAGGCTCCGGAGGCGCACTGGGTGAGCTGGTGAAGGCTGAGTCTATGATCCAGCTGGCTATCGCCCTGCCCGCAGGATGCGTGATTGGCTGGGTGCTGGGCAGCTGGCTGGATGGCCGCCTGCACCAGCACTGGATAGGGATTACGGGCATTCTGCTGGGTGCCGTGGCGGGGTTCGTCCAGATCTTTACCACGGCAGCCCGCTATCTGAAGCGAGATGGACGATGAGTGAGATGGAAGGATTTAGCGACGCCGACTTTCGGCGTACGATTCTGCGAGCGCTGCGCCTGCTGGCCGTGGTGACGGCCGTGGCGGCACCGCTGGTGCTGTGGAAGCTGGGCTGGCAGAGTGCCGTGCTGCTGCTGGTGGGTGCCGCCATCAGCGGCAGCGGCCTGTACGAGTGGCTGCGCCTGATGACTGCAGTGATGGTGCGCATGGATGGCGGCTCGCCCGCACGGCCCATGGGGATGATCCTTCTGGGGTTCTTCCTGCGTCTGGGGCTGACGGTTGTGCTGCTGTATGTTAGCCTTAAGCTACTGAATGGCTCAGTCTATGCGCTGGCAGGCGGACTTGCCCTGGGTGTGTTATCGCTCACCTTGGAGGGCTTGCGGCTGTTGAAGGCCTGGACCGTGTAGCACTGGGTTGACAGAGTTCCGACAAGAGAGACTTTAAGCCTTCGCCATGCCGAAACAGCTGCTGTTGACCAAGCTTCTGAACCACCTGTTTGCCGCGCCCGTCACGGCGCTGTTGCACGCTCTGCATGTGCAGCCCACCTACCCGCAGGCTCCCATTACCAACGCTTTTGCCATGGAGCTGCTGGTCTTCGTCTTCCTGCTGGCTTACTTTCTGGTGGTGCGCGCTGGCCTGAGCGTGGAAAAGCCCGGTGCCGCGCAGCACCTGGCGGAGATGACCCACAGCTTCGTCTCGGAGCAGGGCGAGTCCATCATTGGCCACGGTCATGAGCGGTTTACCAGCTACCTCACGGCGCTCTTCCTCTTCATTCTGCTCAGCAACCTGATGGGCCTGGTGCCGGGGCTGGAGTCGCCGACCGCCAACGCAGTGGTGCCGCTCGGCTTCGCGCTGGTCACCTTCCTCTACTACCACTACCACGGCATTCGCGCCAACGGCCCGGCCTACATCAAGCAGTTCCTGGGGCCGGTGTGGTGGCTCTCCTGGCTGCTGTTTCCCATTGAGGTCATCTCGCATTGCGCACGCGTGCTCTCGCTCACGGTGCGACTCTACGCGAATATGTTTGCAGGCGACCTGGTCACGCTGGCGTTCTTCTCGCTGGTGCCCGTGGGCATTCCGCTGGTCTTTCTGGGGCTGCACCTTGGCGTGGCTGTGGTGCAGGCGTATGTGTTCTTCCTGCTGGCGGCCATCTACCTGTCGCTGGCTGTGGCGCACGACCACTAGAGTTCAAAAGATTGCCGGCCGGGGACTCCCTCTGGCTGGCTGCAGTACCGTCGCAAGCGTGAGGGTGCCAGCAAGGTGAGCATCAACCACCCACTGGCGGCGGAAATTTGACGGGAGACGGAGTACTACCATGAAGCAGCTTCAGTATCTGTTTATGTCGTTGGCCGCGATGTTCCTCGCATCCCCGGCCTTTGCGCAGAGCGCCGGTGAGCCGGTCAACCAGTGGGTTCCGCTGGCAGCTGGTCTGGGCATGGCCCTCGCGGCCGGTCTGTGCGGTCTCGGCCAGGGCAAGGCAACTGCCTCCGCTACCGAGGCTCTCGCCCGCAACCCGGGTGCACGTCCTGGAATCTTCATCTTCCTCAAGGTGAAGTAAGCAAAGCTCGCTCCACGCGGCCAAGGCTGCGGGCGCAAGTCTTTCACGGCCTCTGCCTGGTGCAGAGGCCGTGTTGCGTTGGGGCAAAAGGCCTCGCAGCTCGCCGTTGCCAGATCTGGTGCCGTGCTTGCCGTCTGGGCAGGGAGCTGTTGCCCGATGCTAGGCAGCCAGGACGGCAACCAGGACGGCAACCAGGACGGCAGCTTGAGCCCAGACGAGGCCGCTGGAGCCAAGACAAAGCCCGGAGCAAGGACGGCCCCTTGAGGCTCCCAGTGCTGCCCGGGCTCGATCATGACCGGTGGACGTGCCAAAGAGGAACGCCCCTGCCAGTGTGGATCCGGCAGGGGCGTTGCTGTGCTTGCTGGCTTAGGTACTAGTGGCTGGCGTCAGTGGCCGCTGGTGAGAGCTTCACCTGCAGCTGGCAGTTGTCAGGATGCTGCGCGCACTGCTGACGTGCGTTCTCGATGATGGTGCTGGTGCCCGCATACTGTGCCATCTCCAGCACGCTACCCGGCAGGATGCCCAGAGCTGCGGTGGCGAGCGTGGCCAGCGTCAGGCCGATGGTGGCCGGAACGCTGATGCTGCGCACTTCCACGACGTGGTCTGCCGACTCGCGGCGTGAGAAGATCGCCGTCAACAGACGCAGATAGTAGAAGCAGGCGATGCCGCTGTTGAGCAGGCCGATGATCGCAATCCACACATGACCTGCGCCGATGGCCGCAGAGAAGACGTAGAACTTGCCAAAGAAGCCGGCGGTGAAGGGAATACCGATCAGCGAGACGAGGAAGAAGGCGAAGACGGAGGCCAGTACCGGGCGCCGTGTTGCAAGGCCGGTGTAGTCCTCCAGCGTCCGCGCCGTCTCTGCAAACCCACCCACCTGGGTGATGACAGCAAAGGCGCCAACGTTCATGGCCGCATAGGCTGCCGTGTAGAAGGCCGCAGCTGCGATGCCCTCCTGCGGGAAGGCCGTAAACGCGACCAGCAGATAGCCCGCGTGCGCTATGGACGAGTAGGCGAGCATGCGCTTCACGTCACGCTGCTGCAGCGCGCCCAGGTTGCCCAGCGTCATGGAGACCGCCGCCAT
>JAGWNX010000060.1 GCA_028872955.1 Acidobacteriota bacterium | reverse complement strand
AGCACGCTCCGCAGGCGGGAGCGATTCCATTTGCAAGAACTATTGAGAACGGACTATAAAGATGGGCTATTCCGCTTGTCAAGATAGGATTGCGAGACCGCATATATATGCAGACAGCCCCGGCCCGCCCCGCTGCCCCATCGTTTGCCCGCTCCCTGTGCCTCGCCGGCCTGCTGCTGGTCATGGTGCCGCTCGCCGCAATCGCACAGTTTGGCGCATCGACCCCGCTGCCTACCGACGACTTCACCGGCAAGCCCCGCGCCATCATCCTCAGCGACATCGGCAACGAGCCCGACGACCAGATGTCGCTCGTACGGCTGCTGCTCTACTCCAACCAGATCCAGATCGAGGCCATCATCGCCACCACCTCCACCTGGCAGAAGCAGGCCACCCACCCGGAGACCATGCACACCCTCATCGACGCCTACGGCAAGGTGCGGCCTAATCTGCTGCTGCACGCCAGCGGCTGGCCGACCGCTGAGGAGCTGCACCAGCGCGTCTTCGCCGGGCAGCCCGGCTACGGCCTGGCCGCCACCGGCGAGGACAAGCTCTCCCCCGGGGCCCAGGCTATCCTCCGCGTCGTCGACACGCCTGACGCCCGTCCCGTCTGGATCTGCCTCTGGGGCGGCCCCAACACCCTGGCCGAGGCACTGCAGCACGTTCGCGCCACGCGGACGCCTGAGCAGCTCAAAGAATTCGTCGCCAGGCTGCGCGTCTCGTCCATCTCAGACCAGGACGACTCCGGCCCCTGGATCCGGCGCGAGTTTCCCGCACTCTTCTACGTCGTCAAGCCCTCGCCGCCCAACAGCGAGGAGTACGCCTACGCCACCTGGACCGGCATCAGCGGCGACATCTACTACCGCAACGGCGACGGCGCGGACACCTCGCTGGTAACCAATGCCTGGCTTGACACCAACATCCGCAGCAAGGGCCCGCTGGGGGCCGTCTACCCCAAGTTCATGTTCATCATGGAGGGTGACACCCCGTCCTTCCTGGGCCTGATCGACAATGGCCTGAACGCCTATCGCCGGCCGGATTGGGGCGGCTGGGGCGGTCGCTACGTCTATCGCCAGCCCTACGGAGAGACTCACCCCATCTGGTCGCAGGGCGGCGACGAGTTTCGCCGCGTCACCTCGCAGGACACCGTCACCGGAGTCGATGGCAACACCTACACCTCTGACCAGGCCACTATCTGGCGCTGGCGTCAGGCCTACCAGAATGACTTTGCCGCGCGCATGGACTGGACCATTCGCGACTTCCAGCACGCCAACCATCAGCCTGTTGCCGTGGTAGACGGGCAGGCGGGCACCGCCCCCATCTACCTGGACGCCTACGTCGGCGAGCCGCTGCCGCTCGATGCCAGCCGGAGCCACGACCCCGACTCCGGCCAGACCCTGCACTTTCACTGGTTCCACTACGCTGAGGCCGGCCTGGCCGATGCCAACGCCGCCGCCATCACCCTCGACGGTGCCGAGACCGCTCACGTCACCGTGACCCCAACTGCCGTCTGCCGCCCCATGTGGCTCAACCTCGGTATTCCCTGCCGCGGCGACGGCGTGGCCCATCTCATTCTTGCGCTTACAGATAGTGGCACCCCGCAGCTCACCTCCTATCGCCGGGTCATCCTCCGGGTGCATCCGGCGCGCAAGCCGTAGCCCATCGGCCGCATCAGCAAACCAGCGTACTCGTCATAAATATTTTTTCTACGCTTGCGCACCGCACAGCCGGTGAGTAGGCTACGCACACACATCGACAGGGCCCATACGCTTCGCACTTCTGCACCGCATCAGGAGACGACCATGGAATTGCTCATGAGCATGATTCCCTCGCCCGAAGACCGTTCTCTGAAGAGCCTGGACTACCAGGCTGAGCTCAACGCCCTGGACCAGACCCTGCGCTCAGCCGGCCTCAGCCTGCGTTGCTCCCAACGTCAAAGCGCCTCCATCCGCGGAGCCTGGGCCATGCCGCTCTGCTCCTCGCTCACGGACGCGCTTGCCTCGCCTCTGGACGCCTGGTTGAAGGCTCGCCGTGGCCGCACCGTCCGCTTCCGCATCGAGGATGTCGAGGTGGAGATTCGCTCCGTCGCCGAGCTCTCTGCCGTGCTGCGCGCCGCCGGCTGCTACGAGCAGGCCAAGCTCAGCGCCTGAGCTGCCGTAGCCCACCGTCAGCAACCCTCCATTCGCCACGCCACAGCGCGTCGCCGGGACGTGGCCTCGGGACTTCCTCAGCCGCGCTGACACCTGCGTACTGTTATTTGAGTGTGCTATCGTGTTCCCTCGGCGAGACGCAACGTCTTGCGCGGAGGATCAACACTCATGGCGACAGAAAACGTCGCTCTGGCTAGCGGTGCTGCAGGCAGCACGCTCGATAAGCCGGACACTCAGGTAACACGCTCCCCCCACCCCATCGTCAACGACTTCAGCATTCAGATCGCGACGGTCAACGGCTCCGGCTCGCAGTCCGCCAACTCCGTCCTGCTGCGGTCCATCTTCCGCATGGGCATTCCGGTCAGCGGCAAGAACCTCTTCCCGTCCAACATCGCCGGCCTGCCCACCTGGTACACCATCCGCGCCAACAAGCACGGCTACGTCGCCCGCAAAAAAGAGATCGACATCCTGATTGCGATGAACCCCGAGACCGCCCGCGAGGATATGCTGTCGCTGCCCGCCGGTGCCGTGGCCATCTACGAGGAGTCCGCCGACCTGCGCCAGTATCGTAGCGACGTCTTCTGCTACCCGGTGCCGTTTGACAAGCTCACGGCCGCCGTCTGCCCGGAGGCCAAGCTGCGCAAGCTGGTCAAAAATATGATCTACGTCGGCGTAGCCGCGCAGCTGCTGCAGATGGACATCACTGCCGTCGAGACCTCGCTGCGCAAGCAGTTTGCCAAGAAGGTGAAGGCCGCTGACCTGAACATGGCCGCCGTGCGCGCCGGCCACGAGTACGCCGCCGCCACCTTCACCAAGCAGGACCCCTTCCTGCTGGAGCCGATGAACGCCACCCACGGCAAGATCATTATGGACGGCAACGCCGCCGCCGCACTGGGCTGCCTCTTCGCCGGCTGCACCGTCGCCATGTGGTACCCCATCACGCCCTCCTCGTCGCTGGTAGAGAACTTCATCGACCTGGCCAAGCGTTATCGTGTGGAGCCGGATGGCAAGGCGACCTTCGCCATTGTGCAGGCTGAGGATGAGCTGGCCGCCATCGGCGCTGTTCTGGGTGCCGGCTGGGCCGGGGCCCGCTCCATGACCGCCACCTCCGGCCCGGGCATCTCGCTCATGGCAGAGTTTGCCGGCCTCGGCTACTATGCGGAGCTGCCCGGCGTCATCTTCGACGTGCAGCGCACCGGTCCCTCCACCGGCCTGCCCACCCGCAACCAGCAATGCGACCTGCTCAGCGTCGCCTTCCTCTCGCACGGCGACACCAAGCACGTCATGCTCATCCCCGGCAGCATTCGCGAGTGCTACGAGATGGCGATGAACGCCTTTGACCTGGCCGAGCAGCTGCAGACACCCGTCTTCGTCATGTCCGACCTTGACCTGGGCATGAACAACTGGATGTCCGAGCCCTTCAGCTACCCCGATAAGCCGCTCAACCGCGGCAAGGTGCTGAGCGCCGATGACCTGAAGCGCCTGGGCGGCTTTGCCCGCTACAAGGATGTGGACGGCGATGGCGTTGGCTATCGCACCCTGCCCGGTACGGACCATCCGCTGGCAGCCTACTTTACCCGCGGCACAGGACACAACGAGAAGGCGCTCTACTCCGAGCGGCCCGACGACTATCAGAACAACATGGAGCGCCTCAGCCGCAAGTTCGACTCCGCACGCGCGCTGGTGCCCCAACCCGAGATCGTCGCCAACACCGGCGCAAAGATCGGCATCCTCGCCTTCGGCACCTCAGACTTTGCCGTGCGCGAGAGCCGCGACCAGCTCCGCAACGAGTACCAGCTCGACACCGACTACATGCGCCTGCGCGCCTACCCTTTTGCCCACACGGTGGCGGAGTTCGTCAGCGCCCACGACCGTGTCTACGTCGTCGAGCAGAATCGCGATGCGCAGATGTTGAGCCTGCTGAAGCTCGACCTGCCGACCGCGCTGCTGACCCGGTTGCGCAGCATCCTCCACTACAACGGACTGCCGCTCGATGCGCGCTCCGTTACGGACGAACTCATCTCGCAGGAAGGTATCTAATGGCAACCACACCCGTTCAGGCAGACGCCCCCAAGCCCGCACCGAAGACCAATCGCATTGGCCTGCAGGTGCTGGACTATCGCGGCGGCAAGACCACCCTCTGCGCCGGCTGCGGCCACAACGCCATCTCCGAGCGCATCATCGACGCCTGCTACGAGATGGGCGTGCAACCCGAACGCCTGATGAAGCTCTCTGGCATCGGCTGCTCCTCCAAGAGCCCCGCCTACTTCATGAGCCGCTCCTTCTCCTTCAATAGCGTGCACGGCCGCATGCCCTCGGTCGCTACCGGCGCCATGCTGGCCAACAGCACCATGAAGGCGCTCGGCGTCAGCGGCGATGGCGACACGGCCTCCATCGGCGTCGGTCAGTTCGTCCACCTCATGCGGCGCAACCTGCCCATGGTCTACATTGTGGAGAATAACGGCGTCTACGGCCTTACCAAGGGCCAGTTCTCCGCCACGGCAGACCTCGGCAGCAAGCTGAAGACCGGCGTCATCAACGACCTGCCACCCATCGATATCTGCGCGTTGGCCATCCAGCTGGGTGCCACCTTCGTGGGCCGCTCGTTCTCCGGAGACAAAAAGCAGCTACTCACCATGCTGAAGGCGGCGCTCTCGCATAAGGGCACCGTCCTGCTCGATGTCATCTCACCCTGCGTCACCTTCAACGATCACGAGGGCTCCACCAAGAGCTACAAGTACATGCAGGAGCATGAAGAGGCCATCTCCGAGGTCGGCTTCGTGCCTCACTTCCAGGAGATCGACGTCGAGTACGACCCCGGCACCACCATCAACGTGGAGATGCACGACGGCAGCCAGCTGCGGCTCCGCAAGCTGCATGAGGACTTTGATCCTACCGATCCTGTCGCCGCCACCTCGGCCCTGATGGCTGCACACGCCAACCAGGAGGTGCTCACCGGCATCTTCTACATCGACACCCAGAAGCCGAGCTTCACCGAGCTGCTGAACCTCGTCGATGAGCCGCTCGGCACGCTGCCTGAAGAGCGTGTACGCCCCAAGCCCGCTGTGCTGGACGAAGTGATGCAGCGCATGATGTAGCCCGTATCACCAGCAACCCGGCAAGCGCCCTGGCCTCGGTCAGGGCGTTTGCTTTGTGCGGCAGATGCATCCTCGCCATGCACGGCTGCGCCACGGCAGCCTAACTGCCACTGTGCTCCGCCTCGGCATCCGGCTCGGGAAAGTCCGTATCGTTGCCCTTGATCCGCTCGTCGTGGTCACGATGGCCCAGCTGGCCGGTCAACGCTGCGTGACGGGTGGGGTGCCTGCCGTCCAGGGTGGGCGAATCGTCCTCGACGGCACCTTTGTGCATCGCTTCATCCGGATGAGCGTCCGACGCGTGAGCCATGGCTACCTCCTGCCACCAAATCTGGCCAAGATACTAGCACCGGAAGACAGGCTCTGGCGCGACGTCTACTCCGCCACCGCCTGCACCAGCTCGCGAAGCGGAGCCAGAAAGGTGAATCGCACAATCCCTGCCGGTGCCTCCGCTGCCTGCAAGGTCGCCAGGCTCTGCTGCTTCCAGCCAGCCGGCGCATGCGTGCCGTGCGCGGTGTACTGCAGCGCCGCCAGCGCAATACCGGCCAGCACCGGCAGCTGCTCTGCTCGTGGCTGCACCCCCTGCAGCTGCGGCACCGCCCGCACCGCCTCATCCACGGCAGGGGACTGCTGCAGGCAGCGCTGGTAGAAGCTCACCAGCGCGCCATACGCGGGGTTCTCCACGCCGGGCTTCGCCAGGTAGTGGTGCGTCAGCATGTTGCTCTCATGCCGCGACGGCGGATCTGGCCGGATCGCATCCACAAAGTTGGTCAGCGGAGTCAACTGCGAGGTGTGCTGCTGCCGGTAGCGCTCGCCAAAGCTCACCGGCTCCGTCACCGACGCCAGAAACGCCAGCGGCCGCACGTCCTGGCTACCTGCCAACCCGCGCAGCGCCACCTCCTGGTGCGACAGGTGCGTCAGCCCCAGCTGCTCCAGCTGCAGAGAGACCACGGCGAGTCGCCGGTACATGTCATCCACGTTGTTGACCGTCGCCGGCGACCAGAACCGCTCAGCGATCGCCGCCGCGCGCGGCCAGATGCGCGAGTCAATCGTCGCCTGGTTCAGTTGCTCGCCCCACATGCAGATCTCGCCACCCAGAATCAGCTGCCGCTGCTCCGCCGTCAGCGGCGAGTCCGGCGGCACAATATCCGCCAGGTAGTGCTCCTTGGCCGACTTCATCCCATCCAGGTAATACGGCTGCGACAGGATGCCCCGATACCCACCCTGCGCAGACTGCGTCAACGCCTGCGCCCCGCGCCACGACTGCACCACCACGTCCTTGGGCAGCGCCGGATTCAGAACCTCATCCCACCCGACCATCTGCCGGTTATGCTTCTGCAGCAGCTTCAGCACGCGCTGGTTGAAGTACGCCTGCAGCGCGCCAGTGTCCGCCAGGTTGTGCGCCTTCATAAAGGCCACAATCTGCGAGTTCGCCTTCCACGACTTGCCGTTGCTCTCATCGCCGCCAATGTGCAGATACGCATCCGGAAAGATGGTCGTCATCTCTCCGATAAAGCGATCCAGAAACACGTACGTCGACTCGCGCGTTGGATCCATGGCCGCGTCTTCAATGCCAAAGTCGCGCCGGATGGTGTACGGCCCCGGCCCACTCGCCAGCTCCGGATACCCCACAAACCAGCTGCGCGAGTGGCCCGGGATATCAAACTCCGGCACTACACGAATCCCGCGATCGCGCGCATACGCCACAATCGCACGCGCCTGCTCCTGCGTATAGAACTCGCCGTCCGAGCCCAGCGCCGTCAGCTTGGGATACAGCTTGCTCTCGATCCGGAATCCCTGGTCCTCGGTCAGGTGCCAGTGGAAGACATTCAGCTTTACTGCGGCCATCGCGTCCAGCGTGCGCTCAATCACCGGAACCGGCTCAAAGTGGCGGCCACAGTCGATCAACAGCCCTCGCCAGTGGTAGCGTGGCTCATCCGCTATGTGGACCGCAGGCCAGGCGTAGCCTGTGGGCGTGCGCTCCAGCAGCTGCTCCAGCGTCGCCAGTCCGCGGATCGCACCCACCACAGTCTTTGCAGCCAGCTCGGCCTGCGTCGCGGTCACGTCAAGCGTGTAGGACTCATCCTCACCATAGGACGGCACAGCGTCGCCCGCGCCCTGCACCTCCACCCGCAGTGTCGCCCCCGCAGCGCCACGCCCAATCTCCGTGCGCAGCGGCTGCGCGGTCGTCGCCTCCAGATGCGTCAGCGTGCGGGCAATCGCACGATCCAGCCGGTCGTCGTGGAAGACCGGCGTCGCTACCTGAAAGCTCGCGCTCAAGGGCAGAGAGCCCTGGGTGGAG
The DNA here is from genome assembly GCA_028872955.1 of Acidobacteriota bacterium. GTDB lineage: Bacteria > Acidobacteriota > Terriglobia > Terriglobales > Acidobacteriaceae > Edaphobacter. The sequence continues at coordinate 15,126 of JAGWNX010000060.1, read as the reverse complement.
CGCAGCTCTGCCGGCTGCGGCATCAGGTGATTCTGCGGCGGCGCGCCCTGCGCCATTGCTCCCAACGTCACTCCCCAGACCAATGCAGCTCCTGCCACGGCTCGCTTCACAACACCCCTCCTGCCTGCGTTGACAACCTGTTCACTCGCGACCTGCCACCACCGGCAAGCTGGTCCTGGGCCAGCGGTCCACCTGCGCATTCTGGTTCGGCACTAGCCGTGCGCCCTGCCCTTCGGTCTCCACAACCGTTCCATTCCAGCCATCCACGGCAACTACCGGCATCTCACCATGCAGGTCCGCCGTCGCCGCTTCAATCGTTACCGTGCGCGACTCGCCAGGCACCAGCGACAGGTAGTTGTCAGAGGCATAGCTCGGCAGCACCCGCTCGCCGCTCTGCCCGCGACGCAGTTGCAGATGCGTCATCAGCGCCACGTGTGCGGTCGCATTCTTCAGCGTCACGCTCACCAGCGTGCGGCCCGCAGCCGTTGTCGCTGCGCTGATTGTGCCGCTTAGCGTTACATTTTCCATGGTGTTCAACGCCGTCAGGTCATCCGGATGCTCCGGCTGGCCCTGCCAGTAGAAGTTCTGGGAGAGCAACGCACCATCCTTCCCAGTCAATCGCAGCTGCACAAAGTACACGCCGGTCAGCCCCGCTGGCAGCTCCAGTTTGCCGGCCGCCGTCGCGCTGCTGGCGGCAGCATCCACGCTGCGCTCGTTCTGCTGCAGCAAGCGTCCGTCCAGGCTATAAATAGCCGTGCGCACCGTAGCCGCGACTGCATGCGGCAGGTTGTTAATCACCTGCACCACACCGCTCAGCTCGTTCAGCTGCACATGCACCATCTCACCCGCAGACTTCACCGCATACAGCGACGCGTTCGGCTCCAGATCGTGGTGATAGAGCTGCCACACAAAGCTCGGCTGCGCCGGATTGCTCATCCACGTAATCACGGCCGTGCTGGGCGCAAACAGCCTTGCGTTGCGTCCCTCATACATCGCCCGGAACGCCTCATAGTTGGCCAGTTGCGCCTTGCGCACAAAGTCCGCCAGATTCGCAATCCCGCCATAGCGGGCAGCAATCACCTCTGGATACTTGTCGCCCTGTTGCGCGCCTTTGGCAAAGTCATGCTGTGCCCAGTCGTCGTTGATCGTCGTCCAGTCCTTCTCTGGCATCATGCCCTGGATCGACTCCAGTGTGGGCACCGACATGGACCCAATCTCCGTCTTGAACGGCTCATTGGTGTACTCATAGAACTCGCGCGGCGTGCGCCAGTGGTAGGGCCCATGCGAGATCACGCCCTTGCCGTCCGTTGAGCTTGGCTGATACAGCCGCACGGGCTCCAGTTCCGCCATCATCGTGCGCAGCCGGTCGTCGATCACCTTGGGCGGATAGCCCTCGTTGCGCGCACACCAGATCGCAATCGAAGGGTGATTGCGATAACGCAGAATCTTGTCGCGGACATTCGCCAGATAGGTCTGCAGGTCGCTTGGATCAGGCCCATCAGAGGGATTCGGCTGAAAGAACTCATCCCACAGCAGCAGGCCATACTGGTCGCACAGCTCGTAGAACTCCTCGCTCGTACTCTGCCCCACCCAGTTACGGATGAGGTTGAGGTTTGCCAGCTGATGCAGCCGAATCTGCGCCTCCAGCCGCTCCCGCGGAATGCGCTTCATCGCCTCATCCAGGCCCCAGTTGCCGCCACGGATGAACATCCTTACTCCGTTCACCGAGATGGTCAGGTTCTCTGAGTCCGCCACCACGTAGGTGATCTTGCGCACGCCAAACGTCACGCGGCTCTCGTCCGAAACCTCTTTGCCCGCCACAAAACGTAACTGAAGATGATATAAATTCTGCGGCCCGTAGCCATTGGGCCACCACAGCTGCGGATGCTCCAGGTGGAGCACTGCGGTATCAGCCGGAGAAAACGTGACGCGCTGCCAGCTGTGCGGAGCCAGCGTGACAGCACGCGCAAACTGCACTGTGCCAAAGCTGCCCTGCAGCACGCCTGTCTGCGGCTGGTCGCTGCCATTCTCCACCGTCGCCGCTACAGTCACCTCGGCGGAGTCCGTCCGCGGCAGCGGCAGCTCCGTCGTCACCAGCGGATCGCGCACCTGCACTGCGCCCGTCGCCGAAAGATACACCCGCTGCCAGATGCCCGTATTGCGATCGCGCACCGCCGCCAGCCAGTCCCAGCCAATGGTGGAGAGGAAGGTGGGCCCATCCATCGCCGAGATGCCACCGTTCAGCCCCACCCCGTTGCGCACCGTGTGCTCGTGCGGCACGCCGGGGTTGGGCTGCGGAGAGACCAGCACCGCAACCGCCGCTCGCTGGCCCGGCCGCACCCAGGCCGTGATATCAAACCGGCCACGCAGAAACGCGCCACGCATCGTGCCGGCCAGGTGGCCGTTCACCCACACCTCGGCCGCATAGTTGATGCCGTCGAAGTTCAGCCACACCGTGCGTCCCCGATACGCACGCGGCACCGTAACCTCCGTGCGATACCAGTACCGGCTGTGGGCCAGGCTCTCGGGAATCTTCTCCGGCCGGCTATTCTCGCCGTAGGTCGGCTCCGGATACACATGATTGTTCACCAGCGTGGTCAGCACCGTGCCGGGCACCGTGGCCGGATACCATCCGCTGGGGGCGAACCCCGGCTGCGCCACGGCAGCCGACTCCGCAGGCACCGTCGCGTGATCGGCCAGCCACCAGCCAGAGTTCAACTCCACCGCGGCAGGCAGTGGATGGCTGCTGGCAGACAGCGCCGGAGTCAACACGGCCAGACCCGCAGCCACCACAGCGCAGCGCAGCATACGACACAAGACAAGTGAGCAGGGCAAGCGGCAGCTCCAGCAAGCAAGGCTACGGAAAGGTGGCGCAATTCTGGTTTCACGACAAAACGCCGCACACTCTTACCGGCACGAAAACACTACCGAGCCCCACTCGTTTTTGCAAAGCCTCGCCCTGCACCGCCCACCGCGCCACCGGTGTAACGTAAAGAGCAGCAGCACACTCTGCAGGGAGTTAGAACAAACATCATGGTCAAGGTTGGATTTCTCGGACTCGGCATTATGGGCGGCCCCATGGCCGGCAATCTGCTGCGCGCAGGCTTTCCGCTGGCCGTCTGGTCACACACCGCCAGCAAGGCTGAGGCCTTCCGCGCTCAGGGCGCAACCGTCTGCGCAACACCCGCTGAAGTCGCGCAGCATGCCGACGTCGTCTTCCTCTGCGTGGGCGACACCGCTATGTCCCGCGAAGTGATTCTCGGTGCAGACGGGCTGGCCTCCGCCGCGCGCCCCGGCCTCGTCATCGCCGACTGCAGCACCGTCTCGCCCAGTGCCAGCCGCGCCATTGCCACGGAGCTGCAGGCACGCAACATCGCCTTCCTCGACGCCCCCTGCACCGGCTCCAAGGGCGGCGCAGAGAGCGCAACCCTCACCTTCATGGTCGGCGGCGATCAGGCTGTCTTTGAGCAGCTTCGCCCCTGCTTCCAGGCCATGGGCAAACAGCTCTACTACTGCGGCGCGCACGGCATGGGCCTGCAGGCCAAGCTCTCGCAGAATCTGATCCTCGGCAACCTGCTGCAGGCCTTCAATGAGAGCCTGGTGCTCAGCACCAAAGCCGGTGTGCCGCCCGAGTTGATGCTGGAGATCCTCGAGAACAGTGCCGCCAAATCCGGCCTCGTCTCGCTCAAGGCGCCGCTGGTGCTGGCCCGCGACTTCGACACCCGCTTCTCCATCAAGTGGCTTGAGAAGGACATGGCCCTCATGCTGGAGTCTGCTGCCGAGCAGAACGTACCCGTGCCGCTCACCTCGCTCTCGCGCCAGATGTACCGCATGGCCATCGCCCAGGGCTATGGCGAAGACGACATCTGCGCCTCCATCCGCGTGCTGGAGCAGACCGCCGGCTGCACCGTCCAGGCCGGGGCAAACTCCGCCGCGCAGCCCGCACCCACTGTCTCCCGGCACAATGCCTAATCCAGCTGCGGCCACGCCCGGGCAGCCTGCATCCCTGGCCGCGGCCGCCCGCCACATCTTTGCCCGCACGCTCGCGCGCTGCACAGTCGCCGCCGCCTTTGCGGAGCGACTGGCCGTGCGTGACGGCTGGCTGCTGCAGGATCACCAGCCCGTCGCCTGCCTTGCCGCAGCCAGACGTATCCGCATCGTAGCCCTTGGCAAGGCCGCCGCGCCCATGCTGCAGGCTACCCTGGGGCTGCTCACTCACCCTGAGGCCCACACCGCCGCCTGCGAGCTTCGCGGCGTGCTCGTCTCCCCCACGCCACTGCCCACCCTGCCCGCCGGCTTCCAGTACTTCCCCGGTGGCCACCCCACCCCCACCCAGGCCTCGCTGGACTCCGCCCGCGCCACCCTCCAGACCATCGCCGAGGTGCGCGACGACCCCGCTGCCCTCGTCCTCTTCCTCATCAGCGGCGGCGGCTCGTCCATGCTGGAGCTGCCGCTCGATCCCGCCCTTTCGCTCGACCACTGCGTTGCGCTGCACCAGGCGCTGGTCGCCAGCGGTGCCGGCATCACGCAGATGAACTGCATCCGCAAGCACTTCTCTGCCGTCAAGGGCGGGCGGCTCGCCCTGGCCGCTGGCTCCACCCCCTGCCTCTCGCTGCTGGTCTCTGACGTCCCGGAGGGCCACCTGGACGCTCTGGCCTCTGGCCCCACCCTGCCCGACCCCACCACCGTCGCCGAGTGCCGCAGCATCCTGGCCGAGTACCGCCTGCTCGAACGCCTGCCAGCGCCCGTCGCCGCCTGGTTCCGCGTCGCCTCGCTGCCCGAGTCGCCCAAGCCCGGCCAGGTCGCCGGCCGCGCCTGCGTCCTGCTGGACTCCGGCAATCTCGCCCGCATCGCCGCGCAGGAGGCGAGCGCCCTGGGCTTCCATCCCCACATCGACAACCGCTGCGATGACTGGGAGTATCGTCGCGCAGCCGACTACCTGCTCTCCCTCGTCCGTCAGCAGCGCCCGCACCACCCTCGGCTGTGCCTCATCTCAACTGGCGAGCTTGCAGTGCCGCTGCCCACGGCCTGCAGCGGCCAGGGTGGACGCAACCAGCAGTGGGCACTCTACGCCGCCACCTGCCTGCAACCCGGCGACTCTCCGCTGGCACTGCTCTCCGCCGGGTCCGACGGCATCGACGGCAACAGCCCCGCCGCCGGGGCCGTGCTGGACACAACCACCCTCGCCAACCTCCCAAGCCAGGCCCAGACTGCGCTGGCCGCGCTGGCCGCCTTTGATAGCTATCCGCTGCTCGACCAGCTGGGTGCAACCATCACCACCGGCCCCACCGGCAACAACCTGCGCGACCTGCGACTGATCCTGACATCGGACTGATCGCGGCTCCAGCCCGCCTGTGGTACACTTGGAGGGCAGGGGTAGGCGGCGTGTGTCCGCCTGTGCTTTCATCTCTCCCCGGCCATTGCCGGAGCTTTGCGCTCCGCCCGGCCCGACCATCGGAGAGCCTCTGCGACTCGAGATTGGAGCAATCAGATCATGGCAGCCAAGTGTGAACTCTGCGGCAAGGGACCGCAGTTCGGAAACAACATCTCCCACGCCCACAACACCACCCGGCGTCGTTGGAACGTAAACCTGCAGCCCGTCAAGGCCACCGTCAACGGTGCCAGCAAGCGGATGCGCGTCTGCACCAGCTGCATCAAGACCGGCAAGATCGTCAAGGGCTAACTCCCGCGCCTGTCGTTCGCACCAGAACGACGCCAACACGCCCTGTAAGACACCTCAGCCCCAGCCGCTATGGCGACTGGGGCTTTTGGCGTTGTTTCGCGCTACTCCAGCGCTACTCCTTCGGGGTAAAGGCCAGTGACACGCTGTTGATGCAATAGCGCAGCCCCGTGGGCCGCGGGCCATCCGGAAACAGATGCCCCAGGTGTGCCCCACAGGAGGCACACGTCACCTCAACCCGCCGCATGCCGTGGCTCAGGTCCTCGTGCGCCTCCAGCGCGTCTGCTGATACCGGCAGCCAGAAGCTCGGCCAACCTGAGCCCGAGTCAAACTTCTTATCCGCCTGGAAAAGCGGGGCGGCGCAGCCAGCGCAGTGGTACATGCCATCGGAGTGGTTCTCCAGCAGCGCCCCGGTAAACGCCCGCTCGGTGCCCTTCTCACGCAGAATGTGAAACTGCTCCGGCGTCAGCAGCTGGCGCCACTCCTCCTCCGTCTTGTGCACACGGGTACGGCCTTGCATCTCAGACATGGCAAATCTCCTTACCGTATGGGATGCCTTCCAGCCGCTCCGGTTACAGCATCCCTCTCCGTCCGGGCGGGCGAGTTTGGGCTCACGCCCAGCACGTCCCGCTTCTTTTGAATACTATCTCATAACTACATGCAAATAAATGGCTTGTATCTAACAGCTCAACCTGAAGCCGCCGTCGCACCCCTCCGGGAGGCGCAATACGCAGACCTAGCCTCCGGTGTCTCTTTCTACGGCTCAGCCGTCATATCCAATGATCATCTAACTACATTTTTTTGTGTGTCTTATGAGATAGATTAGGATGTTTTCAACCTCCAGAGCCAGGTCAGCGCCTCAACACGCAATGAACATTGATTCATTCCTTGAAAGCATCGCGCTCTCGTCTGATACTCTGTCGTCAGCCTTCACGGGGGTAGCATGGGCCAGGATGATCTCTCCAGCACCAAGCCAAGCCAGCAGCCGCTTTGGATGGCAGCAGCCTTCATCGTCATCGGCGTGTTGGCCACAACGCTCTCCCAGCCTCAGATGCTGGCCCGCATCCCCATCCAGAACCTGCTGAAGAATGAGCTGAACGTCTCGCGTGCCCAGAATGCCGCCTTCTTCTTCTGGATCGGCTTCCCCTGGTACTTCAAGCCCTTCGCAGGCATTCTCACCGACGCCTACCCGCTCTTCGGCACCCGGCGGCGCGGCTACATCCTGCTCACCATCTCTCTCACGGTGCTCATGTGGGTCGGCGTCTACTTCACCCCGCATCGGTACAACCTGCTGTTGTGGGCCTGCCTCATTCTGGACACCTTTATGGTGGTGGCCAGCACGGTCGTAGGCGGCTACATGGTGGAGGCGGGTCAGGCCTCCAGCAGCTCCGGCCGCCTTACCGCCGTACGCAACTGGGTGGAGCAGTTCAGCTACGTCATCATGGGCCCAACGGCCGGCTTTCTGGCTGCCATCGCCTTCGGCTGGACGGCGCTGGCCTGCGGCAGCATCGTCTTCCTCCTCATCCCCGGCGCACTCTTCCTCATCCGCGAGCAGAAGATCCGGCTGAACCGGCAGGAGCTGCTGGAGCGTACCGGCACCCAACTACGGAACATCGCCAGCGCCAAGACCATGTGGATCGCCGCCGGGCTGATGGCGCTCTTTTACATCGCGCCCGGCATCCAGACCGCACTCTTCTACAAGCAGCAGAACGACCTGCATATGACCACCGAGATGCAGGGCTTCAACGTCTTTCTCGGTGGCATATTCGGCATCGTCGCCGCCACCGCGTATGGGCTGGTGTGCAAACGCTACAACCTGCGCACACTGCTGATTGTGTGTCTCTCGCTGGGGACGCTGGGCAACCTGGGGTACGTCTGGTACTCCACTGTCACCCACGCCCGGGTCATCGACTCCGTCAACGGCTTTGCTTACACGCTGTGCGAGGTCGCGCTCATGGACCTGGCGGTCCGCTCCACCCCGGCAGGTAGCGAGGGCCTGGGCTTCTCGCTGATGATGAGCGTGCGCAACCTGGCTCTGTTCGGCACGGACTGGGCCGGCTCCAAGGCGATGGAGGCCTGGCATCTGCCATTCAACGCCATGGTGGTCGCCAACTCGGTGACCACGCTGATCACCGTGCCTCTGGTGCTGGCGCTACCTGCAGTGCTGCTGACGCAACGCGACGCAGACTCCATTACGGCTGAGCCTGCACCGCACCTTGCCCTGCAGGAGTAGCCCGCCCCTTATCCCCGGGCCACAATCTCCACCTCGACCAGCGCATCCTTGGGCAGTTGCGCCACCGCCACCGTGGAGCGTGCCGGCGGAATCATCCCCTCGGCGGCAAACCGTGTCGCATACACCGCGTTCATCGCCGCAAAGTCCGACATGCTGCGCAGGAACACCGTGGTCTTCACGACGTTGCCAAAGTCCATGCCTGCGGCCTGCAGTACCGCCTCCACGTTGCGCATCACGCGCTCTGTCTGCTCGGTAATGCCGCCGGGCACCATCGCTCCCGTGGCCGGGTCCAGCGGTATCTGGCCGGAGGCATACAGGGTGTCGCCATAGCGAATGGCCTGCGAGTAGGGGCCGATGGCGGCCGGCGCGTCGGACGTAGCGATCACGGTCTTGGAGTGGTCAGCACACATGCTGCGATTGTACGCGTACGTACCGCACCGGCATGCACAAGGCCAAGGCTTGTGACTAGGTCGCGGTGCTCGCGAGCGACTCGGACTCTGCCACCTCAACCCGGTTGCGGCCACCGGACTTTGCCCGGTATAGCGCATGATCGGCCGCCGTAAACAGGGTGTCGCGGGCGTCGCTGCTGGCCGGCCACCGGGTAGCGCAGCCAATGCTGACGGTCACACAGTGGTGCGGGTTCCCGCTATGCGGCAGCCCCTTGCGCTCAATCGCCAGCCGAACCCGCTCGGCCAGCCGCTGCGCATCCTCACTGGTCGTGCCCGGCAGAATCGCAACAAACTCCTCGCCACCATACCGGGCCAGCAGTTCGTTGGAGCGATGCACCATCCGCGCCGCAAGCTGCGCCACCTCGCGCAGGCAGGTATCGCCCTGCAGGTGACCGTAAAAGTCGTTGTACCGCTTGAAGTAGTCCACGTCGATCACCAGCAGCGACAAAGGCGCCGCATTGCGCACGGCTCGCTCCCACTCCGCCTCCAGCACCTCTTCCATCCGGCGGCGATTCGCAATCCCCGTCAGCCCGTCCACCGTAACCAGTCCGGCCACCATGCGGAAGGCCTCGTTCAGTTGCTCCTCCGCGGCCTTGCGCACCGAGACGTCGCGCACCACACTCACGAATCCCACCGGCCTCTGGGTCGACTCGTCGCGGTACACGCGCACGTTGGTCTCCACCCACAGATACATGCCCTCTTTCTTGCGGCAGCGATACGTCAGCACGTTGCCCATCCCCTCGGTGCGGCAACGCTCCAGCAGCGCCTCCAGCGCGGGCTGGTCTTCAGGATGCACAATCTGCCGGTACGTACCGCCCAGCAGCTCCTCCGGCGTCCAGCCCAGCACCTCGCTCACCGCCGGGGAGACGTAGCGGCGCTTGCCGTTCAGATCCGCCAGAATCATGATGTCCTTCGAGGCCTCGGCCAGCAGGCGGAACCGCGTCTCGCTGGTCTGCAGGTGCTGCTGCAGGCGGCTGCTCTCCGCCTTCAGCACCTCAATCACGTACAGGATCAGCATGCTCACAGCCAGGAAGACCTGCAACTGCAGCGTGCGATCGGTCAGGCTGGCACCCTGGCTCAGCATCAGCGGACCATGCCCGATCGTATTCAGATAACCGCCCAGCACCGAGACCAGCAGCAGGCCCAAGGCCGAGCCCGCCAGCCGTAACCGCGTGCCCAGCAGCAGCAAGGGTGGCAGCACCGCGTACAGCAGCGGCAGATGGCTCTGCCAGAAGACGGCAAACGTGCACACCGCAAGCAAGGCATACAGCCCGGCCTGCTCCCACCAGGCACGATGGAGGAGCTTGTCCCGACGCCGGAACGAGAGGTACAGCGGCGTCACCACAGCAACGCCCAGGGCATCGGCGGAGAACCAGTGCACAAACCCGTACAGACCATGCAGCGTCAGCATGTTCTCCAGCGCAAACGACGCCAGAAAGCTCGCAATCGCCGGCGCAATCAGCACCCCGGAGAGCAGCAGGTGCCTGAGCTGACGCCGCTGCGTCAGGTCTGGGCAGGGACTGATGACCCGATACAACAGGATGGAGGCCAGGAACACCTCCAGCATGTTGCAGGCTGCGATATAGAACGCCAGGTTGACCGCTGCATGCTGGTAGATGTCCAGGCTGATGTTAACCGCCAGATCGATCCCGTACCCAATCAGCAGGTAATGCCACCAGTGGGAGCGCCGCTCACACAGCAGTACCCCGATCAGCAGGCCGTTTGAGGGCCACAGAATCGTAATGCCGCCCGCATTCCATCCCGCCGAGTTCAGCAACGACGCCGCCGTCGACGATGCTGCCAGCGCAAGGCACACCAACGCCATGTGCCGCGCCGTAGGGCGGGGTTCTGTAGACCGGGGAAAGGGCAAGGCAAACTTCATCGCGAACCGTCAGCTAAGATGAGATTCTGAAACTACTCCTGACCCGGTAAGACGTTACCTCGTCCACTGCACCAATCCGGGCTTTGGCCTTCCGACACCAAAGAAATACGCAAACGGCTTGTCGTCAGCGCCCTGCAGATGCTTCGCCAAACGATGACTCCGGGACTACCATTGCTGCTAATGATACGTCGGGCGTGCAAACTAACAGATGCTGCAAAAGGAGTACGTATGAACTGCAAGCGAATTCTCGGCGTTGCCAGCGCTGTCGTCCTGTCCCTGCCTGCGCAGGGACAGATATCGGTCTATATCGGCCAAACCCCGCCACCTCTTCGCTGGGAATCTCAGCCCCCTATGCCCGGTCCCGGGTACGTCTGGGTGGATGGCTACTGGAACTGGGCTGGTAGCCGCTACCTATGGGTGCCCGGCCGATGGGATCGCCCGCCCTACCCTGGCGCGTACTGGAGCCATCCTCACTATGACCACTACCCGCGAGGCTGGCAGATGCACGGAGGACACTGGGACCACGAAGATCATGAAGACCACGGCAACCACTACGGCCGCGATCGTCACTAACCTGCGCCCCAGACACAGCAAAGGCCGCGAGTCATCCTCGCGGCCTTGGTTGTTTCAAAAAGTAGGTTGATTCAAGCTTGAACGAGGCCTGGCAGGTCTCTCCTCGCGTGACATCCGCTGCCCCGGCGCGCTAGCTGCGGTGCGCGTGGGCTCCGCGATCCCGCACATGCGGCGTGTGGTCATGCACCGTCTGGGCATGCACGCGACCTGTCGTCAGGTGGCCATGCTCCTGGGCCAACAGGGGAGCCGAAAGGCAAAGAAGCGCAAGAGCAACAAGGGTTTTCATCATCATCCTCAGTTCTCTTCACCGCAGACTCAGGAGCCCTGGTGAAGGAGCGCTCCAGCTGTCTGATCTATCCATAGGACGCGCCAGCAGCGACAACGGATTCAGATTTCCAGCCAATCCGGCCGCTGCGACCACAGCTGCCGCCCCGCCGCGCCCTACTGCCCGCGCGCTCCACGCAGAAACATCTTGAGCTTCTGCTCATCTTTACGGCCCGGCGCCGCCTCCACGCCACTGGCTACGTCCACACCCCAGGGGCGCAGCTCGCGAATCGCCTCCGCGACGTTGTCCGCGTGCAGTCCACCCGCCACGACAATCGGCAACCGCTGCCGGAAGGGCTCCAGAACGCTGCGCGCCTGCGACCACGGAAACGCCACGCCTGTGCCACCCAGTGCCGCACCCACCTTGGAGTCAACCAGCACGCGATCCGCGGCTCCTGCGTCCGCAATCTGCTGGAGCTGATGCTCGATGGCCGTTGCATTATCGCCCGCCGCATCCAGCACCCAGTGCACCGTCTGCAGAATCTGCACACCCTCGGGCAGTTGCGCGCGCAGTTCCCGCGCCAGCTCCGTCTGGCCGCCACCATGCAGTTGCACGCCGCTCAGCCCGGCCTGCTGCACCGCCGCCACAATCTCCGCCACGTCTGCCGTCGCAAAGACGCCCACCCGCTCCACCGACGGCGGCAGATGCGGCGTAATGGCCGCAGCCTGTGCCACGGAGATCTGGCGCGGACTGGGCGCAAAGATAAACCCCAGCGCATCCGCCCCCAGTGAGGCGGCCAACAGCGCGTCCTGCAGCGTTGTATTCGCGCAGATCTTGACCCACATGGCTCTCTCCCCCTGCCACTTGCCGTCGGTTCTGGCGGCTTACAGCTCCAGTTCGTACTCGCGGTCCAGCAACAACGCCAGCGCTGCGCCGGGGTCAGGCTGGCGCATAAATGCCTCGCCAATCAGAAACGCCCCGTAGCCCACCTGCTGCAATCGTTCAATGTCTGCCGCAGAGCGAATGCCGCTCTCTGCCACGTGCAGCGCATTGGCTGGCAGATAAGCTGCCAGCTCGAGGAAAGTGCCCGGCCGAACCACAAAGTTGTGCAGGTTGCGGCTGTTTACGCCGATCAGGTCAAAGCCCAGGTCGGTCGCCCGCGCAATCTCCTCGCGATCATGCACCTCGCACAGCACATCCAGCCCCATGGAGATGGCCTCAGCGTTCAGATCGTGCAGCGCACTGTCCGTCAGCGCAGCCACAATCAGCAGAATCGCATCGGCACCCGCAGCCCGGGCCTCCAGCACTTGGAACGGATCGATGATGAAGTCCTTGCGCAGACATGGGAGCGAGACCGCCTGCGACGCCTGCTCCAGGTACTCGAGTGATCCCTGAAAGAACTCCTCATCGGTCAGCACCGAGAGCGCCGCCGCGCCCGCAGCCTCGTACTGCCGGGCATGGCGCGCAGGATGGAAGTCAGGACGAATCAGCCCCTTCGAGGGCGAGGCCTTCTTGATCTCGGCGATCACTGCCGGTCGATCTGCTGCCGCAGCGCGCAGCCCGACCGCAAACCCGCGCGGCCGATGCGCCGCAGCCTTCCGCTCCAAAAGGCCAAAGTCGGCCGTCTGTTTGCGCGCGTTGACCTCAAGCAGTGTGTGGGCAAGGATTTGATCGAGCTGGGTTGCCATCGGAAAGGACCGAAAGACTCCTGGGTTGGGATGCGTGGCAGTTGCTGATCAACAGCATACCGGAGTTCTGGCCCCGTCAGCGTCGGAACCCCCACCCCGCCACGCAGAACGACCCGCCAGGCACTAAGGCTGCGTCACAACCTGAGGCTGATGCGTCTACTGGATCAATGTCAAAGGAGTTTGCCTTATGAGAAGGCTTGGTGCCGAAGGGGGGACTCGAACCCCCACACCCTTGCGAGTACATGGACCTGAACCATGCGCGTCTGCCAATTCCGCCACTTCGGCACGGTATTCACGTTGCGCCAAGCGGAGAACCGTGGCTGCGAACCGCACAAGCACTAGTGTTACAAACCCCGCGCCCAATGTCAATGCTACGGCACTATTCGCCACGCTGTACCCCTCGCTTGCGCAAGGGGCGCTACACTGGTGGAGTGCTGTACACCCGTCGCCGCCAGCTGGCACGTTGCTGTCCTGGGACGCTACCCGGCACCACAGGCCATCACACCCATGAGCGATCCGCGACCAACTCCCCCGGCCAACGCCAGCCCCACGCCTGACCTGGATCAACTCCGCCACCTGGCCCATGAGCTAAGTAACGCGCTGGAGATCATCGTCCAGACCAGCTACCTGCTGGAGACCACCAGCCTGCCCGAGCCTGCCAGTGCGTGGCTGCAGATGCTCAACAGCGGCGTTCAAAAGGCGATCACGACCAACAACAAGCTCCGCAAATGCATCCGCGGCATGAGCAAAGAGCAGCGGCCAGAGCAACGTCAGGGGTAGCGGTCCGGGTCGAGAGCCGTGGTCTGAGCGGCCGCGCACTACTCTGCGCGCGGCACCCTGGCCCGGCTGGCCGGTTTGGCAGCCGCCGCACGGTTGGCCACCTCAGTCTGCTGGCGACGAGCCTCGTGCGCCCGCATCAGGCGCTCAATGTTGTCCAGCAACGCGCGCGTCTGCAGCGGCTTCAACAGCAGCTTGGTGGAACCCAGCTCGCCCCAGTCCGCCTCATCGATTGGATACGCCGTCAGCAACGCAATCGCTGGCTTGCTGGCTGCGTTGCGCGCCGCCTCCACCACCTCGTGGCCAGCCGTGTCACTCTCCAGCCGCATGTCGGTGATCACCATGTCGTAGGCGTGACTGTGCAGGCGCAGCTTCGCCTCACGCGCGCTGGCCGCAGTCTCTACCTCGTAGCCGTTGATCTCCAGCACTGCCTGGACCGTCAGCAGCACAGCCACTTCATCGTCGACCAGCAGGATTCGCCGCTTCATGTAGATTCCTCGTCAGGCTGCAGTATAGGTCACCCCGAGACCTGGTGGGGTGGGCCAGGGCCCGCAGCGCATTTGCACTGGAAACCAACCGCCCTGCCATGCCAGAATGCTATACTGCACGTGCAGCGCCGTGATATGGCGCGCCAACAATAGAAAAAACATGGCCGCCAGAAGCGGCTGTGGAGGCGACTTATTCCACCGATCGATAAACGTTCCGCAAAGTCATTTATCCGCACTAACGAACGAATCCGCGCGCGCGAGATCCGCGTGATCGACGAGAATGGCGAGCAGCTCGGCGTGATGGCTCCGTTTGAGGCCCTCAAGATGGCCCGCGAGCGCAGCCTCGATCTGGTAGAGATCTCCCCCAACGCCAACCCGCCCGTCTGCAAGATCCAGGACTACGGCAAGTTCCTCTACGAGAAGGATAAGAGCGACCGCGCCGCCCGCAAGAAGCAGAAGGTTATCGTCATCAAGGAAGTGAAGTTCTCCGTAACGGTGGACGAGCACGACTACCAGACCAAGAAGAATCAGGTCATCCGCTTCCTGGGTGAGGGCGATAAAGTCAAGGCGTCCCTGCGCTTCAAAGGCCGCCAGATGGCCCACCGCGACCTGGGCTACAAGATCATCAATCGCATCATCCTCGACGTAGGCGAGGCTGGCATCGTGGAGTTCATGCCGCGCATGGAAGGCACCACGCTGCACGCCATCCTGGCCCCCGGCAAGAAGGCCGAGCAGCCACCACGCAAGCCGGCTCCGGCTCCCGCCGCTGCCGTGGCAGCACCCGCCGCAGCGCCCGTCGCAGAGTAACTCCTCCCGACGACCTCACCTCCGCAACAATCCAAAGGGCTCCCGCAAGGGGAGCCCTTTCTTGCGCCTGATTCCGCCTGCGCTCGCCCGTAGATCATGCCAAAAGCGCAACGCAGAGCCGGGATCTCCGCATCCTACTAACCACTTTCTACACAAACCCCTCAAAACTGAGTACTTCAGTAATCTGTACCGTTGTATAGAGTTATATATTACTGATTACAATCGACTTCCCCCAGTATCCATCCTATGGTTACCTCATCGGGCGAGTAAAGCCAAATCTTTAC
>JAGWNX010000059.1 GCA_028872955.1 Acidobacteriota bacterium | reverse complement strand
ATGGGCAGACGCGCGCGTTGCAAGAGCGCAGCTTATTCCAGTCGCAACAGTATGCGACTACCGTTTACCGATCCGAGCTTGCGCTGAAGCTACAGCGCCTCGGCTATGAGATCGAACGCGGCAAGCACGGGCAGCCTGAGATCAAAGGATATTCGCAGGAGTATCTGGAGGCATCGAGTCCGCGCCGTGTGCAGATCAAAGAACACTTGCAGGAGATTGGAAGAGAAGGTGCAGGCGCGGCGCAGGTTGCCGCTCATCGTACCCGCGATAGCAAGGAACTCCATTCGCCTGAAGAAGTCTTGGAACAGCACCGTGAGCTTGCTGCTAGGTTCGGCAATCAAGCGGATCGTGTCGTCGCAAAGGCACACGAACAGCGGCACGTTGTGCAGCCGGAGAAGACGGCGCAACAGTCAGTGACGTATTCGCGCAACCATGTCTTTGAACGCTCCGCCGTTCAGGATGAACGCGCGATCCTGCAAGCGGCGATAGACCGCAGCATGGGACAGGCTTCCTACAGCCAGGTGCGGCAGGAGTTTGAACAGCGGGTAGCGCGTGGGGAGTTTCGGGAGATTACACGGACAGATGGCCGGGCAGCGCCACTGTATACGACTGCCGAAATGATGCGGATGGAGCGAGAGATCGTCGGTCACATGCAGCGCGGCAATCAGTGGAGCTATAGCGATCCGATGCTGGTGTCGTCACAGTTGCGAATCTGGACAGAAGATCGCCACCCTGAGTTGAATCGTTCCCAACGCAAAGCGGTCGATGAAATCTTCATCAGTCGCGAGAAGATTGTTGGACTCGATGGTGTCGCTGGCGCAGGCAAAACGACGACGCTAGCCGTTGTCCGCGAGGGTGCTGAAGCGCAAGGCTACAGAGTAGAAGGATTTGCGCCGACATCTCGCGCGGCACACAAGCTGGCTGAGGCCGGCATGGAGACCTCGACTCTCCAGCGTCATCTTGCGAAAGGGACGCAGCCCGACACGGGAGAGAAGCGCTTGTATTTCCTCGACGAATCTTCGCTTGCGTCTACGCGCCAGATGCATGAGTTTATCGAACGTCTCCATCGGAATGATCGTGTGTTGTTAGTAGGAGACAGCCGCCAACATGAGGCAGTAGAAGCTGGTCGTCCGTTCGCGCAACTACAGGAGGCAGGGATGCGGACGGCTAAGCTGAATGACATCGTTCGCCAGCGCGATCCTGAGTTGAAACAGGTCGTCGAGCAGCTAGCGAGCGGCCAGGTTAGAGCTGCAGTTGAGAGCCTTGACCAGCAGGGCCGTGTGCATAAGGTAAAAGGACACGAGGAACGCATCGCGGCCATTGCGCGAGAGTATGCAAACTCTCCCGCCGGAACATTGGTTGTTTCGCCCGATAACCGTTCCCGTAGCGAGATCAATCAGCGGATACATGACGAACTGCAATCGCTTGGACTTGTGGGCAAACAAGAGCATTCCGTGCGCACACTTGTTCCGCGTCAGGAGATGACCGGCGCGGACCGCAGTTGGGCGCAGCAGTACCAGACCGATGACATCTTGCGGTACTCGCGCACATCGAAGGAGACTGGCATCGAGAAGGGTGAATACACCCGCGTCCTCGCTGTGAACGCCCAGGAGAACACTCTGACCGTGGCGCGGGCGAATGGGGAACAGACTACCTATGACCCGCGTCGTCAGGTTGGAGTCTCCGTCTACCGAGAGCAGGAGAGAAATTTCTCGGTGGGTGATCGAGTACAGTTCACTGCACCCAGCCAGGAGTTGAAGATAGCGAATCGTGACTTGGGAACAGTGGAGAGTATTGGATGGGATGGAACGATGCGGTTGCGGTTGGACGATGAGCGCAAAGTCGAATTCAATTCACAACAGCATCCGCATCTTGACCACGGCTACGCCGTAACCAGCTACTCCAGCCAGGGCCAGACGGCGGAGCGTGTGCTGGTTCATGTAGACACGGAGCTTGCGGCAAAGGATCTGCTCAACAGCCGCATGGCCTATGTCTCGATCTCGCGCGGTCAATTCGACGCCCAGATATTTACTGACAGTCTGGAAAAGTTGCCGAAGGCCTTGGGGCATGATGTTTCACACCAGAGCGCCTATAAGCCGGAGCAGTCTATCGGCCTACCTCAAACGACCGTGCCTCTGCCAGTGCAGGACAAGGAGCTGAGCATGGGGTTCGGATTGAGTCTTTGACGGTAGGCACAAGACCGCATATGCGGAGAGTTCAGTGTGGCAGGACGGATGCTCACTTGAGGGCAAGACGGTTTGAAGAGCAAGGAAGAAGAATTATCGAGAGGAAATCCGGCCATGTCAGATAAGAACATCGTTGAATTCAGCAGAGGTGTATCGCAGCTATCCACTCAGAAAACCGATGAGGTCGTTTTCCAACCAGAGCGCAGGAAGCGCCCGCAGCGGGTCACAATTGCGCCAGAGGACAAGATCCTCGTGAGCCGCGAAGAGGCCGCACAGCTTCTATCGATCAGCCAGCGTGGGCTGGACTACCTTGTGTCCTCACGGCGCTTGCCGACTAGGAGAATCGGCGGACGGGTTCTGATCCCAACCGCAGAACTTCGGAAGTACGCCCGTTACGATCACCCTGAACGAATCGTTGGCTAGAGTGAGACAGCACCTGTTCCCGTGACTCTACAACGGGAAATCCGGGCATCGCGGCTTTCGTAGAAACAGCCACCGGAGTCTTTACAACAGCCACCAAAACAGCCACTGGCGGATTGAGCCGAAATTAATCACTCAGCTTGCTTGCGTAAAGAGTTCATTCTAAAGGGTAAAGTGGTGGACGCGGTAGGGATCGAACCTACGACCAGTCGATTAAGAGTCGAATGCTCTACCAGCTGAGCTACGCGTCCACGGTGTTGCGACCCTGTGGAGGGGAGGTCGGTGCGAAGTTGTCTGCGGGGTGTGCAGAGAGACTTGCTAATGACCTACCCCTTAAAGATACCACAGGTCACACGGTTCCAGTGTGGTTTGTCGTGCGGTCAGCCGACAAAATCGACATGGGCGCGCTGCGGAATGATGCCTCGCTCAAAGCCCATGTCCAGCAGCCGATGGATGGCCTCGCGACCGTCTGCTCCGTAGTCGAGCGTGCGCTCATTGACGTACATGCCGACAAAGCGGTTGGCCAGCGTGGTGTCCAGATCGCGGGCAAACTGCATGGCATAGGCCAGGCCGGCCTCGCGGTTATCGAGCGCGTGCTGAATGCTGTCGCGCAGCGCCTGCGTGGTAATGCGGTGCGTCTCGGTGCCCAGCGAGCGACGAATCGCGTTGCCGCCAAGCGGCAGGGGCAGGCCGGTCTGCTCGCGCCACCACACGCCCAGGTCCAGCAGCTTGCTTAGACCATCGGTCGCGTAGGTGAGCTGGCCTTCGTGGATGATGAGGCCCGCGTCGAACTCGCCGGCGACGACCGCCGGAATGATCTTGTCAAAGGGCACCACGACGGTCTCCACCTCGGGCGCAAACAGCTTCAGCGTCAGGTAGGCCGTGGTCAGCGTGCCCGGCACGGCGATGCGGGTACGCCGCACCTCGTCCAGGGTGCGCTTGTGCGGGGCCACAATCATAGGGCCGTAGCTCTCACCCACGCTGCCGCCGCACGGCATCAGCGCGTAGTGCTCCTGCACGTAGGGGTACGCGTGGAAGGAAATCGCCGTCACATCGTAGTAGGCCTCATGAATGGCCTTGTGATTGAGGGTCTCAATGTCGGTCAGGGTGTGGGTAAAGCGATAGCCGGGCACGCGAATCTTATTGGTGGCCAGGCCGTAAAACATGAAAGCATCGTCCGAGTCGGGGCTGTGGGCAATGCGAATCTCTTTTACTTGGTTGGTCTCAGACATTGTGTTCCTGATTCCTCTAACGCGGTTGGGGTGGGGCATAGGCGCACGGCCCGTCCTGCGGGCTGTGCGCAACCTGGATTGGCGGCGGTAGTGGTCGGCTAGCGACGCATGGCGCGCCGGGTGACGCTGGTAATGCCTGCGGCAGCGGTGATCTTCATCGCCTCACCGGGCAGGAAAGGGAAGACGCTGAGAGTCAGCGTGCTGAACAAGTTGGTGTGTGCCCACTGGCTGAGCCAGAGCGCGCCCGCTGCCAGGATCACCGTCGTAGCCAGGGTGCCTGCCACTACGGCTCGCGTAAAGACTGAGCGGAAGGGCAGGGTACGAACCGAGAGAGCCGCCAGGCCTGCCGCAAGCGGATAGGAGAGCAGATAGCCGGCCGTGGGTCCAAAGAAGTGGGCCAATCCCACAGGTCCCTGCGGAGTGAAGACGGGCATGCCGGCCGCGCCCTCCAGCAGATACAGCACAACGGCGGCAAACGCCGTTGATGGTCCCAGCATCAGGCCCAGCAGCAGCACGCCAAAGGGCTGCATAGTGAGTGGGACAGGCGTAAACGGCAAGGGCATGGAAAGGTGTGCGCACACGGCCAGGAAGAGCGAGGCGGCGACGACGATGGAGACCTTGCCGGTCAGCGTGTCCTGGAAGGAGAGTCCGGAAGCCTTGGGGGAGAGGGTGGCGGAGGTAACGGGCTGCATGAAGGCAGTTCCTTTCAGCAAATGATGCACACGGCAGTTGCTACAGCCTTCATGATACCCGGTTTGAGGCTCAACGCGAGAGCGCTTAGCGGCCCTGTTGCGGAATCCGTGGTGGCTGATAGGGGTCGCTCAGATCGCCGGCGTCTTTATTGAAGTAGGCGGGGTCAAGAAACGCCATGGCGCCGTGCCGCGCGGGCTGAGGAGGCTTGCGCAGGCCGGGGTGGGGATGATCGGCATCGACCCGCGGAACCGGAATGGCCACACGGCGGCCCGCCGTCGCGGACTTGACGGGCAGGTTCCAGCCCTTGGCTGCCGTAATGTCACGAACGTTCTGGTGCAGCTCAGCGGGGCGCGGGCGCTCAACCTGTGTGGGGGCGATGGAGCTGCCGTAGGACGGGGGAGCGTCCTGCGCGAAATGCATCGCCGCGGTCATCTGCGCGCGGAACGAGTCCTCTGCTGGGGCGTGGTGTGCGTCCTGCGCGGCGCGGGCCTGGCTGCGGAGCGTACTGGCCTTGATATGGCGTGCGAAGGCGAGCGCTGCCCAGACAATGGCGAAGAAGCAGACGATCGAGATGGCGAACAGGATCTGCATGCCTGTGGAAAGCATAGCAAGGGGGAACCATTATGTGCACTAAAAACGATGCAGCAAGGCATTTCGTCTGTCCCACGAAGGTGGGAGGCGAAGTGCCGGATCGGAACCCCGCCATGCAAGGCGGCTGTGGGTAACGAGGTTGATTCCTGCTAAGTAACTGAGGCCTTTCCACTTGACCGGTGTTTCCAGGCGGTTTGTACTGAAGGGTATGGTGGGGCACGTACCCTTTCGAACATGGCGGGCCCAGCTGGAAAGAACGCTGGACGGCACGGTGCTGGGCCGACAGGCCGGCTGGCGGCGCGCAGTGACCGTGGTGGCTGGCGTGGCGACGTTGCTGTTGTTCTACCACGTTGTGTTTGGCCAGAACGGCCTGACCGCCTATGAGAGCAAGCGGCGCGAGGCTCGCGCGCTGGCGCAGCAGGTAGAGGCTTTGCAGCGCGAGAACGCCGAGCTGCAGGGGCATGTGGAGCGGCTCCAGCGTGACCCCAGCGCCATTGAGCACCAGGCACGCGAAGAGCTGCACTATACGCGGCCGGGCGAGGTGATTTACACCCTCACCGACGATGCTCCGGCCGTGCAGGCAACTGCCGCCAAGCGCTAGAGATAACCCAGGAAGAAGAATTGCTTTGAGCTGCCTGAGGCTGACCTGCCTGCTGCGGTGCAGGCCTGGAACCTAGGCGCGTCTAAGGAGCGGGCGTGGACGCAGGCGTGGGCTTTGGCTTGTGGTGCCGAGCCAGCAGGCGGCTGATGTCCGGGCCGAACTCCAGGAGCTGCCCACCGAGTGCGCCGAAGAGTGTGACGGAGGTGCCGTTCTCGAGCGTCAGCAGCACGCCACGCTCGTCGGCCGGGTAGTACGCATTGGAGATGGCTCCCGAGATGTAGTTGCCCAGGACGTTGGAGACGTTGACCTGCGTCTTGCCGTTGTCTCCCTTACAGATCACCGTCGAGAGTGCTGCGTGGGCGAAGCGGCTCTTGAAGGAGCCGGTGCCCTTGCGGAAGTAGCGTGGGTCCTGATGCAGCAGCGCCGGCAGCAGTGCGTTGCCGATCAGCGCGCCGTTCACGTTGTCTGCATAGTTGGCGCCCACCCGCTTGAAGTACCCGGGAGCTCCCCAGCCGAAGCCGGGATGATCGTCTGCCAGCTCGCCCTCGCCGCCACCGATGACAAAGGCCCAACCGATGTAGAAGGGATCAACGGCGCTGTGCAAGGCCAGGCGAAACTTCTGCCCGGCAGAGAGTGGGGCAGCCTGGCCGTTCATCACCACTTGAAACTGCGGCATCACGCCCAGCAGCCGCTGTTTCTCCTCTTCCTTCAGCTCGCGCTCTGCCTGGGCGTGCTTGTCCTCAGGGGACTGGGCTTGCGGTGCAGCGCTGGAGGTTGAGGAGGAGGCTGCTGAGGGGGATGCCGGGGCGGAAGCATCGGCGGCCTGCATGGCAGCGGCTACGGCAAATTGTGGGAGCGGCGCGTCTGGAAGATCGAGTGCGGCGACCTCAGCGTTCGTTGGGCCAGCCTGCTGGGCTCGCGCCGGGCTTGATAGCGCAGCTAGAGAGACGGCTGCCAGGAAAAGTAGGCCTGCAACCTGAGGTAGACGTACGGTTGTTTGGGTCACTTGATACACAGACGGCTTTCGCCGGAAGAAGTTGCGCTTTTTTCGCAGGATGGCTGCAAACAGGCTGTGCCTTGAGGGGTGCGGGTGGCTCCCCTGAGTGAGGTCAGGATATCGTACCTGTAGCGTCCGATTCGAGCGAAACGAGGAACTTCGGTGAACTTTGCCATTCAAGATGTGACTGCGCGGCAGGTCTACAACCTGCTGATTGGCCTGGTTGCGCCGCGACCGATCGCCCTGGTTACCAGCCAGAGTGAGAGTGGCCAGCTGAACGCTGCGCCATTTAGCGCCTACAACTACGTCTGCACCGATCCCCCGGTGCTGGCCCTGGGCGTGACCAACCGCCCCGGCGGAGGATTTGCCCCCAAGGACACGGCCCGGAACATTCGCCGCACGGGTGAGTTTGTGGTGAATGTCGTGACCGAGGACCTGCTGCAGGCCATGAACATCTGCGCGACGGACTTTCCGGAAGAGGTGAACGAGCTGGAGATGGCAGGGCTGGAGACGGAGGTCTCGAGCGTGGTCCGTGTGCCGCGCATCCGGCAGGCTCACGCAGCGCTGGAGTGTCGCGAACATACGACGCTGGAGATCGGCCGGTCGCGCATCATTCTGGGCGAGGTGGTCTCGGTGTATGTGGAGGACCAGTTCGTCGATCCGGCGGGGCCCTACATCCGGGCGGAGGAGTTGCACGCCGTGGGCCGGATGAATGGGCTGGGTTCGTATGTTCGGACTCGGGATGCGTTTCTGCACCAGCCCCGCATCAGCTACGCGGAGTGGCTTGCGGGCAAGCGCAGTTAGGCTGGGAGCCGAAGGCGTTAGCTGAGGTAATCGCGCAGCCAGGGGTCGCTGGTGTGGACCAGCTCGTGGGTGGTGCCGTCGAAGACGACCCGCCCCTCATTGAGAACGAGAAAGCGCATGCCCGGATCGATGCCCCCATTGGGAATCAGCTCCATGTGGCCGGTCATGCTGTTATAGCGGTGGGTGGCCAGGGTGAAGGCATCCTGCAGGCGATGGGTGATGAGCAGCGAGGTGGTGTGGGATACGTCGCGCTGCTTGACGACCAGCTCGATGATGGTGGTCGAGGTGATGGGGTCCAGCCCCGCGGTAGGGGAGTCATACAGGATGAGGCTGGGCTTGCTGATAATAGCGCGCGCGATGGAGACACGGCGGCGCATACCACCGGAGAGCTCCGGCGGAAACTTGGCGATTGCCTGCTCCAGCTCGACGAACTTGAGCGCCTCCACGACGCGCTCGTGGGCATCGGCCTCGGGTACATGTTCTTCGTGCAGCCGGTAGGCGACGTTGTCTTCGACCGAGAGGGAGTCGAAGAGTGCAGACTCCTGGAAGACCATGCCGATGTGGGCACGCAGCGAGTACAGCTCGCGGTCGGGCATGGTGTTGATCTGGTGGCCAAAGACGCGGATGGAGCCTGCGTCTGGCCGCAGCAGGCCGTTGGCCAGCTTCATCAGGACTGACTTGCCGCAGCCGGCCGGCCCCAGGATGATGCGTGTCTCGCCGGGCTGAACCGTGAAGGAGACGCCATCAAGGACGGGCCGGGTTTCAAACGTGATGGAGACGTTGTCAAAGACGACAACGGGCTGGTCGGCAGCGCCGGCGGGAACAGGCTCGGGCGTGGTGATGGTCTGAGGCATGGGTTCTACCGACCAAAGATACCGATCATCAGGCGCGTGACCAGCAGGTCAACCACGATGATGAAGACGCTGGCCACCACGACGGCCTGGGTGGTGGCGCGGCCCACACCCTGCGTGCCGCCCTTGGTATTCAGGCCGAAGTAGCATCCCACGGTGGCAATGATGAAGCCGGAGAAGAGCGGCTTGACCAGGCCCTGCACGATATCGGCGTAGTAAAGAGCCTGGTAGGTGGTGTGGAAGTAGGCAGAGGAGTTGAGCCCCAGCAGGCCGATGCTGACCAGGGCACCGCCACCGATGCCGAAGGCATCCGCCAGAATGGTGAGGAAGCAGAGCATGAAGACGGTGGCGTAGAGCCTGGGTGTCACCAGCTTGCGAATGGGGTCTGTGCCGAGTGCGCGCATGGCGTCGATCTGCTCGGTCACTTTCATGGAGCCGAGCTCGGAGGCCATGCCGGAGGAGTTGCGGCCCGAGACCATGAGGCCGGTGAGCACCGGACCCAGCTCCTTGACCATGGAGAGCGAGACCAGCTTGCCGGTCATGGTGATGGCGCCGAACTCTTTGAGCGAGGTGGCGGACTGGAGCGCCAGCACGCACCCGGTAAAGAAGCCGGTCAGGATAATGATGGGCAGCGAGCCAAAGCCGATGGAGTCCATCTGCGTAATCACGTCGGCCCAGTAGCGCGGCGCGGAGAACAGGCTGGCGATCGCGTGCCAGGCCAGAATGGAGTAATCCTGGACGGCGGCAACCTTCTTCTTCGCGAAGTTCTCGAGAGGGAACGCCATGATCGTTAGCAGGCTCAGGGTATCAGATGCAGCCCGGTTGCGAGGCGGCGGGTGTTCGGCAATAGAGTGGCGCAAGGATTTTTCGCCGAACGGCGCAGGTGCGGAAGCTGAGCGTGAATGAGAGAATGGAACGGATGAGTACTGGGATGCAGGCAGCAGTGTTGTACGGCAAGGAAGATCTGAGGGTGGAGACCCTTGCGGTGCCCTGCGCCGGTGCGGGCGAGATAGTCGTAAAGGTAGGCGCTGCACTTACCTGCGGGACAGACCTGAAGGTCTACCGCAGGGGATACCACGCCATGATGCTGCAGCCGCCCATCCCGTTTGGTCACGAGATCGCCGGTGTGGTGGCGCAGATTGGCGCGGGTGTCACGCAGTTTGCCGTGGGAGATCGCGTGGTAGCGCTGAACTCCGCCCCCTGCGAGGCCTGCTACTTCTGCAGCAAGGGCCAGCAGAACCTGTGCGCCGACCTGCTGTTCAACAACGGAGCCTATGCCGAGTACCTGCGAATTCCGGCGCGCATTGTGGAGCGGAACACGCTGCGCGTGCCCGACAGCGTGCGGCTGGAGCACGCCGCGCTGACCGAGCCGCTGGCCTGCGTGGTGCTGGGGCTGGAAGACACCGGTGCCCGAGCCGGCGACACGATGATCGTGATCGGAGCCGGTCCCATCGGGCTGATGTTCATCCATGTGGCGCAGTTGGCTGGCATCCACGTGGTTGCTGTCGTGAAGCGCGAGGACCAGGTGGCGACGGCGAAGCTGTTTGGGGCCGAGGCGGTGGTCAAGACCGACGCGGTGGAGGACGTGGTGGCAGCCGCACGCGCGCTGACCCCCGAAGGCCGCGGCGCCGACCTGGTGATTGAGGCCGTGGCCACGCCAGCCACGTGGGAGTGGGCCGTGGACATGGTGCGCAAGGGCGGCGTCGTGAACTTCTTTGGCGGTCCACCCAGCGGCACCAAGGTGCAACTGGACACGAACCGCCTGCATTACGGCGATATCCGCCTGCGGGCGAGCTTTCACCACACGCCGGCCACATGCCGTCGCGCGTTCGAGCTCATCACCAGTGGACGCCTGCAGGCCAGCGAGTTTATTACCGGCACAGCAGATCTGGCCGAGGTGCCCCGGCTGTTTCGCGAGATGCTGCAGCGTACGGGGGGCCGTCGCGAGATCAAGACCGCCGTCTTTCCGAACGGAGCGGCTCAATGACCGAGGGTGTGACCATGGCGCAGCCACTGGCCGGGGCTCCTGAGGCATACCTGTGCCCGGAGGAGCGGCCAACGCTGGCTGAGGCGCGCGCCTGGTGCCGCCACCTGACCACGACGCACTATGAGAACTTTCACGTGGCTACGTTCTTTCTGCCCCAGGCAGTGCGGCCACACTTTGAGAGCATCTACGCGTATTGCCGCGTCTCAGACGACCTGGGGGACGAGGTGGATAGCCCGGAGACGGCACTGCGCCTGCTGCACAGCTGGGGGCAGATGCTGGATGAGTGTTACGACGCGCCAGAGCGCTCGCGTCACCCGGTCTTTGTTGCGCTGCGCGAGTCGATCGTGGCATGCGACCTGCCGCGCGAGCTGTTTGCGGATCTGCTGGTCGCCTTTCGCATGGACCAGACGAAGACGCACTACGAGACGTGGGAGGAGCTGCTGGAGTACTCGCACTACTCGGCCAATCCGGTGGGGCGGCTGGTGCTGGCTGTGTGCGGCTATCGTGATGCGTCGCTCAATCTGCTCTCGGACAAGATCTGCACGGCGCTGCAGCTTGCCAACTTCTGGCAGGATGTTGTGGAGGATGCCGAGCGCGGTCGTCGCTACCTGCCGGCGGAGTGGCTGGATCGGTTCCAGGTGGACGAAGGGCAGATCGCCGGACGCGTCTTTACGCCGGAGTTTGGCCGCATGATGCAGGACCTGGTAGCGCGCACGCGGGCCATGCTGGTGGAGGGTGGCGAGATCAGCCGTGGTGTGGATAAGGAGCTGGCCGTGACGCTCGACCTGTTTCGCAAAGGTGGTGAGGCCATTCTGGACGGCATTGCCGCACAGGACTTCGACACGTTGCGGGGACGTCCGGTAGTGACGCGGCACAAGAAGCTGCTGCTGCTGCTGGGGGCGGCGTGGCAGAAAGTCAAGGCAGGAGCAGCACGGTGACTCTGGCTGAAGCCTATCTGGAGTGCAGGGCCATCGCACGGCGCGAGGCCAAGAACTTCTATTACTCGTTCCTCGCACTGCCCAAGGCCAAGAGCGACGCCATGTGCGCGGTGTATGCCTTCATGCGTCGCGCGGACGACATCTCCGACGACGAGCAGTACACCATTGAGCAGCGCCGCCAGCAGATGCGCGCCTGGCTGGACGAGTGGCACGCGGTCGAGGCTGGAGGGCCCACCAGCAACCCCGTCTTTCTGGCCGTGCGGGATACGCAGCAACGCTTTGGGATCACCAGTCAGCTCCTGGATCAGCTGGTGCAGGGAACCACCATGGACCTGGATCGCCACGACGACGCAGCCGGAACCGTGCAGACGTACGCCACGTTTCAGGATCTGTATCAGTACTGCTATCTGGTGGCCTCAGTCGTGGGACTGGTGTGCATCCGCATCTTTGGCTATCGCGACCCCGCCGCGGAGAAGCTGGCGGAAGAGACCGGCATCGCGTTTCAGCTCACCAACATCCTGCGCGACGTGAAGGAGGATGCGGAGCGCGGTCGCATCTACCTGCCGCAGGATCTGTTGGCGGAGTCTGGTGTGGACACCGCGCGTGTGCAGGCGCTGGCGGCAGGGGCTGCGCCGTCTGCCATCGACCGCGCCATGCTGCGCTCGCTGGCTGCCCGGGCAGAGCAGTACTACGGCTCCGCGCAGAGACTGCTGCCGCTGATTGATGCCGACAGCCGTGCGGCGATGTGGGTCCTGGTGACGATCTATCACGAGCTGCTGGTGCTGATCGAACGCGCCGATGGTGACGTCTTCTCGACGCGGCTGAGTGTTCCAACCCGGCGCAAGGTGAGTGTGCTGATGCAGGGCATGGTGATGGGGCTGTGGAAGCGGATGGTCGCGTGATGCAGGGGACGAGCCAGCAGGATGTTATCGTCGTTGGCGCAGGCGTGGCGGGGCTGTCGGCAGCGCTGGCGCTGGCGGGCTCAGGCGCGCGGGTGACGGTGCTGGAGCGGCGGCCCTACGTTGGCGGGCGCGCGTGCTCGTACCTGCATCCTGCGCTGGACGAAGTGGTGGACTCGCAGCATGTGATGGTGGGCTGCTGCGTGAACCTGGTGGAGTTGTCCGCGGCGGCGGGGCTGACCGACAAGATTCGCTGGTACGACGAGCAGACGTTTCTGGAGCCGGGCGGTCGCAGCAGCCGCATCGGCAGTAGTGTGCTGCCGGCTCCGCTGCAGTACGCGCCCAGCTTTCTGGGCGCAGGCATGCTGAGCCTGAGCGACAAGCTGGGTATGGCGCGTGGCCTGCTCGAGTTCTTCCGCGGTTATCCGCAACAGGACGATGAGGACATGGAGACGTGGCTGCGACGCACCGGGCAGAGTGAGCGCTCCATACGCCACTTCTGGAGCCCCATCCTGATGGCCACGTTGAACGACCGGCCGTCGATGTGCTCGACGCGCTACGCGGGCAAGGTCTTTCACGAGCTGTTTGTGAAGTCCAGCCAGGGTGGGCGGCTGGGCATTCCGACGGTGCCGCTCAGCGAGTTCTACCAGGGCTTTGCGGACCATCTGGTGCAGCTGGGTGGTCGTGTGGAGTTGCGAGCCAGTGTTGACTCCCTGGTGCAGCGCGACGGACGCTGGTGTGTAACCGCCGCTGGCACAAACTATGAGGCCGATACGGTGGTGCTGGCGCTCCCGTTTGAACAGACCCGTCGGCTGCTGCCTGCGCTGCACAGCGACCACGCGGCTGCAGGCGAGGTGGTTGCCGATCTCGACCAGCGCGCCCAGCATCTGGTGCACTCACCGTTTACGTCGATTCTGCTGTGGTACGACCGCGAGATCTGCACGCTGGACCACGCCTGGCTGCTGGATACAACCATTGAATGGTTCTTTCACAAGTCTCGCATCCGCCGCAGTCCGCAACAGCAGGGCAGCTATGTGGAACTGGTGATTGCTGGTTCGCGCGCGCAGTTGGAGATAAGCCGGGAGCAGATTCTGACTGAGGCGCAGCGCGAGCTGGCCTTGTTCTTTCCTGAAGTGAAGCAGGCGAAGCTGCGCAAGAGCGGCATTCTGAAGGACGCGCGCGCCACCTTCTCCGTAACCACCGGGCTGGATGCGGTGCGGCCTCAGCAGAGGACGGCGCTGCCGGGCCTCTTCCTGGCCGGAGACTGGACGCAGACGGAGTGGCCTGCAACGATGGAGGGCGCCGCGCGCAGTGGTCGTCTGGCCGCAGGCGAGGTGGTCGGCAGACGCGACCGGTTTATGGCGCCTGAGTTGCCCGCAGAGGGGCTGATGCGCCTGTTGCTGTAGGCAGGCGCAGCGTGGGCTAATGCGCCAGCAACAACACCCCGACGCAGACGAACAAGGCTGCGGCCCAGCGGCGGTGATCGACGTTTTCCTTGAGGAAGAGACGCGCCGCGGCGGCGTTGCCAATGAAGGTAAGCGACGCGCTGGCTGGCGCAGCGAGTGAGACATCGACCTTGCTGAGCGTGAAGAGCAGCGAGAAGAAGCTGAGCGCCATGCAGAGGACACCGAGCAGAAACATGGGGCTGCCGATGACGGCACGAATGGCTCCGCCGAGACCGGCTCGCTCGCGGATGAGGTCGAGGTCGCCGATGCGGCGCATGGCACCTGCGGTTAGCACGTCACCGGCGATGGCCGTCGCGGCCACGGAGAGAATCGTCGCCCAGGTCTCCAAGGTGCCCACGTGGATGGCGACCGAGGGAGCAAGCGCGCTCATGGCTGCACCTCTGAAGGTGGCTCGGCGTGCTGTGGCTGCGGGTGCTCGGTGAGTGAAGGGCCGCCGGCGACAAAGCCGACGCCGGATACGATGAGCACAATGCCGGCCCAGCGGTAGAGCGAGATGTGTTCGTGCTGCCAGAACCGGGCCAGCAGAGCCACCACCACATAGCCAAAGGCCGTGGAGGGGAGCACGAAGGTAAGGTCGGCCCAGCTGAGCGCCGTCAGGTAGCTGGCAAAGAAGCCCAGCAGCAGCAGAATGCCGGTGATAACCCAGGGATTGCGCAGCGCAGCCAGCAGCAGGCCGAGATGTTGCAACGAGACCGGGCCCACCTGGCGCATGCCGTGAGCCAGCAGCGTATCTCCCACGGAAGCGGTCAGCATGACCGCCGCGAGGATGGCGTACTGTGAGGGCTTCAGAGTGTGTTTCATCGTTGTCCTGGTCGTGAGGCAAAAGAAAACGGCCAGCGCGTTCCGCTGCGCTGGCCGCAGTTTCTTGAAGCGCACTAAGCGTTCTGGCTGACCGACTCCGGCGTCTTGCTGGCGTTCGCGGCCTTCATCTCGCGCACAGCCTTGTTCCGTTGCGAGCGCAGCTTCAGGAAGCTCTTGGACTCCTCATAGAGGCGCTTGACGTCGCGGTTGACGATTGCCTTCCACACGACGCGGAACGCTGCCTTGGGGCGGAAGAAGTACTCGTCGTAGAACTTGTGCACCATCTCCAGCACGTACTCCACGGGCAGGCCGGGATACTCGATGTGCGCCATCTGGTGACCGCCGTCGTCGCTCATCGCCTCGTTGGTGATGAAGCCGTTGGCCTTGGCGTAATCGAAGAACTCGGTGCCGGGGAAGGCGTGGGCGATGGAGACCTGAATGGTCTCGATATCCAGCTGCTTGGCAAACTCGATCGTGTTGCGAATCGACTCCCTGGTCTCGCCAGGCAGGCCGAGGATGAAGTCGCCGTGGATGACCAGGCCGAGCTTGTGGCAGTCGCGAGTAAAGTCCAGCGCGCGCTGCACGGTGGCACCCTTCTTGATGTTCTTCAGAATCTGCGGGTCGCCAGACTCGAAGCCGACGATCAGGAGACGGCAGCCGGCCTCACGCATCGCCTTCAGGGTCTCAAAGTCGGTGGTGACGCGCGACGTGCAGGACCAGGTGATGCCCAGCGGCTTCAGCTTCTCGCACAGCTCAATGGTGCGCGCCTTCTGGATGTTGAAGGTGTCGTCGTCGAAGAAGAACTCCTTGACGTGAGGGAAGTGCTCCTTCGCCCACTTCATCTCCGCGGCAACGTCATCCGTGGAGCGCTTGCGCCACGCGTGACCGGAGAGCGTCTGCGGCCACAGGCAGAAGGTGCACTGCGCCGGGCAGCCGCGTGTGGAGTAGAGCGCGATGTAGGGGTGCAGCAGGAACGGTACGTTGTACTTGGTGACATCCAGATCGCGGTGGTAGATCTGGGTGGCCCAGGGCATGGCATCCAGCTCTTCAGGAGTCACCTGCGGACGGTCCGCGTTGTGCTGAATCTTGCCGGTCTCGCGGTCCTTGTAGCTGATTCCGAGAATCTCGTTGAGCGGCTTGCCGTTGGCAAACTCCACCACGGAGAAGTCAAACTCACGACGGCAGACGAAGTCGATGGCCGGGCACTCGTTCAGTGCCTTGTCCGTGGAGGTGGTGACCGGGGGCCCGACGAAGGCGATCTTGATGTTGGGATAGGTCTGCTTGATGACCTCGGCCATCTTCTGGTCGCCATCCCAGCCCATGGTGCTGGTGAACAGCACGAGGAACTCGTAGTCCTTGAGGATCGCGACGACATCCTGCCAGGAGAGGTGGTGGGGCGGAGCATCGACGAGGCGCGAGCCTTCCAGCATTCCGGCCGGATAGGTCAGCCATACCGGATACCAGTAGGACTCGATCTCACGCGTCGCGGGCCAGCGAGAGCTGGCGCCACCATCAAACTTCTCGAAGGAGGGCGGGTTCAGGAACAGAGTTTTAAGGGGCATACTAATCTCCAAGTTTACCACTCCGTTACGCCGATCGGCATGCAGGAAGCGATAAAGTCACGGGGTTTTGTGCGCGCCCGGGATGGTACGGGCTAAGGCTATTGCTTTGTTTCAGTTGCCTTGGGCTGGGCGGCGTGGCTCAGCCACTGCTCCAGACCGCCGTTCATGCGCAGCAGGCGAACCTGGTTCTGCTGGAGCTCCAGGTCTGCGTTCAGGTAGTCGATATAGCGCTGCCTCTCCTGCACGCGTGCGCGCTGCAGGTCCTTCGGAGACAGCGGTGTGCCGCCGGCCATCGGATTCTCGTTCTGGGTGATGGTCGCCTGCAACTCGGCCTGCGCAATGTCACGTTCGATGCGGGCCAGGTCGGCGCGCGCGGTCAGCTCGCGGCTGGCGTGCTGGAGCTTGAGGGTGCCTTCTTGAAACTCGTTGCGCGCGGTGGCCGCTTGCTGAATCGCCAGCACGGCGTCGGCGTTGGCCTCGTTGGACTTGGCCATGTGGGCACGGTCAAACAGTGGCAGGCTGATCTGGATGCCGACCTCTGCCGCGTTGAAGTTGTTGAACGTCGGGTAGAACTCTTTGTAGTTGTTGATGTTGCTGAAGCGGCTGTACTCCGCGGCAAAGATGATCTGGGGCACAAACATGTAATGGGACTCGGCCTGGGCCAGTCGCTGCTTGGCTCGCACATTGGCCTCTGCCTCCAGCAGTACGGGCGAGGTCCAGGCGACGTCAGGCGCGCTCTGCGTGGCAGGAGCCGCGGGAACGCTCTCCGGGACCGTGGCGACAGGGTTGCCCGGTAGTCCGATCACGCGAGCCAGGTGGTCGGCGGTCGCCTCGCGCTGATCCTGGGTGCGAATCTGCTGCAGGCGAATCTGGGCGGCGATGCGTTGGGCCCGCAGCAGTTCAAGCTGCGTGTCCTGACCAGCGTCCACCCTGGCCTGAACAATCTGCACCAGCTTCTCGGCCGTGGCCAGCTGCTCGTCCAGCGCGGAGAGAATCTGCTGCTGCTGGTTGAGCTGCAGATAAGTGATGGCTGTGTCTTCTTCGATCTGCAGGCGCGCATCTTCCAGAGCGTAGCCCGCCGCATCGACCCCGACGCGAGCGGCCTTGATGTAGTCGCGCTGCGCATAGCTGAAGAGCAGTGACTGCGACGTGACGGAGAAGATCGTGGGCTGGCCGAGCGGAAATCCGTACGAGTAGCCGAGGCCGGAGTTGGCGCTGAGGCTGGGTGTGTAGACGAACCGTGCCTCGCCAAGCTGGGCCCGTGCCTTGTCGACCTGGGCCTGCGCGGCGCGCACCTTGGGGTTGGAGCGCAGGGCAAGATCGACGGCAGACGTCAGCGAGACTTGCGCGTGCAGGGTTGCGGATGCAGCCAGCGCCAGGACGGCGGCGAGCATGGCGCGGCCTGTGCGAGAGATCACGAGCGGCCTCCCGAGGTAAGTGTTTGCAGGGCCTTTTGAGCCGGTGCGTAGCCTGAGGCCAGGGCCAGGGCAGCCTGATACTCCCGTCGTGCCCCTGCGGTGTCGCCGCGCTGGGCGAGCAGCTGGCCAAGTTGCAGGTGCACCTTGAATGCAGGCGCCTCGTCCGACTTGTGCGACGAGCTAAGGTACTGCTGCAGGCATTGCTCTGCAAGCTCCGGAGACTGATGGAGCTTGGTCAGCAGGCTGGCTGCGTCCACCAGGGAAGCATCTTTGGCCGCATCGGCGGCAATGCTCTGTCGGATGGCGGCAAGCGCTTTGTCTGGCTGCCGATGATTGGCATAGAAGGCGGCCAGGTCAATGTACTCCGCTGCGGCGTGGCTGATATTCGCTGCGGCCTGCAGCTCCCGCTCTGCTGTGCCCAGGTCGCCCTGGTGGGCAGCGGCTGCCCCCAGAATGCGGTGTGCGGAGACGGGAAGGCGCGGGGCGATGCGGTTGGCCAGATCGCGGGCCTTCTCCACGCCGCCACCCACCAGTCCTGGCGCTGCGATGTAAAACTCGGCAAGGTCCTGCGCTGCGGCCTGGCTGTTGGGGTCTTCGGCTACAGCAGCCTCAAAGCTCTCGTGGACCTTACGGGCCAGAGACATGGCGCTCAAGGGATTGGCGTGGGAGGCCTTCTGCCCGTAGGTGCGCGCCATCCACAGGTTGAATTCACTGCTGTGCGGGTTGGCGCTGACAGCAGCCTCACACTCACGCAGAGCCGGGTCAATCTGGTCATACTCGTAGTAGGCGCGGCACAGCAGCAGATGCGCAGCGCCTGTGGGGGAGGCTGCAAGCTCCGTGTGGAGCAGGGCTATGGCAGAGTCCACGCTGCCGCTCAGTACGGCCTGACGGGCCTGCTGCAGACGTGCCGTCTCCGCCTGGGCGGCGAGGCAAAGCAGCAGTGGAGCCAGTACGATGGCGCGTGCGAGCTTGGCCATGGCTATTGCGCCGTTTTGACCGCCAGGCCATTGGTCAGGTCGCGGTTGTCTGTCGCGTTGAGGGCTACCACGTCGTTCTCCGAGAGGCCGGAGGTGATCTCAACACGGGTAAGGTTGACAACGCCCAGCTGCACGGGCGTACGCACCAGCTTGCCGCCGACGATGCGGTAGACAAAGTTCAGCGGGCCATCCGTGTGCAGGGCCTCATGGGGGATGCTCAGCACATTGGAGGCCTGCGATGTGGTGACGGTGACGGTGACATTGGTATTGGGCAACAGGTCTCCGTGCGCATCGTCTACGGTGATGATGCACTCGCCCACGTTGCGCGTTCCGTAGGTGATGACGGTCGTAGGCGCGACCTCGATGGTGCCGTGCCACAGCCGGTTGGGCCGGGCGTCCCAGACGATCTTGACGGGCTGGCCGGCAGCCAGTTTGCCGATCTCCGGCTCATCAAAGTAGGCGCGAATCTGGATGTGATCCAGGTCGGCTACGTCAAGCAGGTCGTCGCCCGCGGGAACGAAGTCGTACTGCGAGACGGGAATGGAGTAGACCGTGCCGGCGATTGGCGAGTGAACGGCGACGTTCTGATAGGCGGTCTTTGCCGCGGAGAGTTGCGCCTGGGCGTCTGCCAGTTGGGCACGGGCACGAGCCAGGTCTGTGGCGCTGTAGCGGCTGGTGCTGCGCTGCTGCAGGCTGGACAGCGAACTGTTAGCTGCCGCCAGGCGCGCACGCGCGTCGGAGACCTCAGCCGCGGAGGCTGCGCCCTGCTGCTGCAGCTTCTCCAGCGCGGTCAGAGTGGTCTGGGCCTGTGCCTGCTGCTGGCGGGCGCGGTCCAGGTCGGCGCTCAGAGCCAGCCGCTCCTCCTGGTTGCCGCCCTGCTCCATGTCGTGCAGGGCCGCCTGGGCGGTGGTGACGGCGGCCGTTGCCGTGGCCAGATGCGCGGTGGCGTCGGCATCGTCCATGGTGACCAGCGGCTGACCCACCTTTACCTTTTCGCCGACATCGACGAAAA
Source organism: Acidobacteriota bacterium (assembly GCA_028872955.1). Classification (GTDB taxonomy): domain Bacteria; phylum Acidobacteriota; class Terriglobia; order Terriglobales; family Acidobacteriaceae; genus Edaphobacter. Next base: position 3,514 of record JAGWNX010000059.1, on the reverse strand, counting down.
GGTGCTTGACGATGCCGGGCGCAGAGGCATGTGCCTCAAACTCATCAATCGGCTCCACTTTGCCGTTCGTTGAGACCGTGCTAATCAGGTTCTGACGCGTTGCCGTGGTGGCACGTACTGTAACGGAGTCGCGGGTCAGCATCCGGGCAACGGCCAGCGCAGCCAGGACGAGTGCGACGATAACACCTGCGGTTACAGCAGGATTGCGACGAGTTGGCTCAGCAGGCGACATGAGAAGGTTTCAAGCAGTATATAAGACGCACGGAGGCCAGAAATCGAAGCAAAAACATTTGAGATGAGTTAGTTAATGGCATCTGCCGACCACAAGGCCGCGATCTCCACCTCGACTCGCCCGGCGCTGTAGGCTCCTGGTGCCACGATGCGGACGGCCAGATCGATCCTGGTACCGGCGTCCAGGCCGAGCTGCTGGCTTCGGGCTACCCAGTCCAGGCGTCCGCGACTCCAGCCCACTGCGTTGAGGGCAACGGGTTGACCGGGCAGGCGAAGCACCAGGGCGATGTGCCGCTGCTTGATGAGACGCACCGGTTGGGCCAGGGTGACGTTGCGCAGCAGAAAGACCGGCTCCGGATTCTCCATGCCAAAGGGACCAAGCTGCTGCAGCCAGTGGTGCAGCTCGGGAGTCACCTCGGCGGGGTTCAGCTCTGCGGCGACCTCCAGCGCGTCGGGCAGATCGCCCTCTGCGGAGAGATCCAGGCCATGCCGCAGCAGGCGCATGCGCAGCTCCGGCAGCGACGCAACCGGCAGCGAGAGCCCGACGGCCTGCGCGTGGCCGCCAAAGCGCGTCAGCAGCGGTGCCGTGGCGTCCAGTGCGGTCAGGGCGTCCAGCAGGTGGTACCCGGGCACGGAGCGGCCGGAGCCGTGCGCCTCCTCGCCCTCGTGGCACAGCACCAGCGCGGGCCGGCCGGTGCGCTCCACCACGCGAGAGGCCAGGATGCCGAGAACGCCACGGTGCCAGCCTGGGTGATCCAGCACCAGGCAGGTGGCGGGGAACTCGCCGGTGGCGGAGTCGCGAAGCTGCTGCAGCTGCTGTTCAATCTCGTCGAGGGCCTCCTGCTCGGTCGAGCGGCGAGCAGTGTTCAACTCGTCCAGCTTGCGGGCCAGGCGTTGCGCCAGGGCCTCGTCGCGCGTCAGCAACAGGTCCACGACCTCGCTGGCGACGTCCATGCGGCCGGCGGCGTTGATGCGCGGCGCAATGCGAAAGCCGACCTCCGTGGCGGTAGGGGGACGCGAGGCGGGGATCTCCGCCACTTGAAAGAGCGCGCGCAGCCCCGGCTGAACCGGGTTGGCCAGCCCCGCCAATCCCAGGCTGGCGATGACGCGGTTCTCGTCGACCAGCGGGACCGAGTCGGCGATGGTGGCAATGGCTACCAGCTTCAGGAACGAAGGCAGCGTGCGGGTCAGCAGCCGCTGCCGCTGCACGTCGTCCTCGCAGGTGGCCAGCAGCAGGGCGTGGGCGAGTTTGAAGGCAACCGCCGCGCCACAGAGATGCTTGAAGGGGTAGGGGCAGCCGGGCTGCGCCGGATTAATCACGGCCAGCGCCTCCGGCAGGCCGTTGGCATCGTCGGGCAGGTGGTGATCGGTCACGATCAGATCCAGCCCCAGGGCACGGGCCTCGGTCGCTGCTGCGTAGGCGCGGATTCCGGTATCGACACTGATGACGAGGCGGACGCCTGCGGCTGCGGCCTGCGCCAGTACCCCGGTCTGCATGCCGTACCCCTCGCGGATGCGGTGAGGCACGTGGAAGGTGATGGGCGGCTGGGGCTGGTCGGGCAGCAGGCGGGCGGCAGCCATCTCCAGTGCGGTCTTCAGCAGCGCGGTTGCGGTGGTACCGTCCACGTCGTAGTCGCCGTAGATGAGGATGGGCTCAGCGTTGCGCAGTGCGCGCTGGATGCGCTGGACGGCCGCAGCCATGCCAGCGAGCAGCATGGGGTCGTGCAACTGGTCGAGCGAGGGGTGCAGGAAGCGATGGGCTGCGACGGCATCCGTAAGGCCCCGCGCGGCCAGCACAGCGGCAATGGCTGCCGGGCAGCCGAGTTGTCCGGCCAGCATGGCGGCCGCTTCCTGCGCGTAGGGCGCAAGGCTCCATGGGTTGGAGGGTGCAGTGGGCTGGGCAGGCATGCGTGTTCCGGGCGGGGGAAGGGATGGAGTTAGTCGTCGTCTTCGTCGTGGTCATCCACCAGCATGCCGCGGATGCTGCCAAAGTCGGTCACACTGTCGACGAGATCCTGGAAACGGTCATACCACTCGGTGGCGGCTTCAAAGACAAACATGACGCCCTGGTGCGCGAAGCCAAGCTGGATGTAGCCCAGCTTACCGACGTAGTTCACCAGGTACTCGGCTTCGTCCAGCTCGGCGGAGTCCTCGCCCAGGGGCTCCAACTCGCGCATCTGCTCCAGAAGAGCGGCCAGGTCAGCCTTCTCCAGGGTCACCTCGTTCATCACCAGGAACGCTGCGCCCGCTGCTTTGGCGTGTTCGACGAAGTCTTTCCAGCTATCGGGGTGCTCCTCTTCAAAGACGACGGTGGGCACCTCGTCGGTGATGTAGCCGTTGAAGCGGCCAAGTCCATGGCCGGCGATGAAAGCGACCATGTCGTCTTTGAGCGAGAGAAGGTTATCGGGTTGCATGGAAGTCGTATTGTCTCAGAAAAGGCCCGGTGCGTGGGGGCCGGGCTGCCCCTGCGATGCATGATATATTCGAGGGTAATCCGATGATTTTTTCGAAAGATTACGTAGGGTATCTGGCGCGGCAGACGGTCAAGCAACTGGTGGCCGCCAAGATGATTCAGACCAAGGCTCCCGGGCTGGTCGAGGAGCGGGTGGCGGCGGCGCTGGTGGATGAGCTGTCGCTGGAAGACCGCATCAACGATGAAGTCCGGGTGATTCTGGAGGCCTTCCAGGACGATATGCGCAAGACTGGCGCAAGTTATCCGGAGATGTTCAAGAAGGTTAAGAACGAGCTGGCGCGCAAGTATAAGGCGGTGCTGTGAGAATCTCGCGCGACAAACTGAATAAGCTGGCCCACACCGTAGCGGACACCCTGGCAGAGATCGACGAAGTCGACTTCCAGGAGGATCGCAACACCATCCGGCAGGAAGCACGCAAAGTGTTGGAGAAGCTGCTGCTGGAAGAGACCAGGATTGACGCGGCGGCGCGGTTGAAGATCTCCTCGCAACGCAAGATCATTCTGGAAGGCACGCAGGAGTGGGACATCCTGTACCGCAAGTACTACAACGACGAGGTTAAGAAGCTGGGCCTTTAGGTCCGGTGCGGGACGCGGGTTTGAGTTTGACGCGCGTTGCTGCTATACTCGCAAGAGTGCTGGAGAGGACATCCTCCTGCACTGGCAATCACCAGGCTGGCGTTATGGTGTAACTGGTTAACACGTCGCCCTCTCAAGGCGAAGAGTCCGGGTTCGAGCCCCGGTAACGCTACCAACCTCCGCCTGGTCTTCCCACCGGGTGCACTATCGCTGAGCGCTGGACACGGCTTAGAGC
>JAGWNX010000120.1 GCA_028872955.1 Acidobacteriota bacterium | reverse complement strand
CGCCTCAACCATTGGATTGGCCTTCGGGGCTATCTCTGACGAGGCCTTGGCCACTGCAACCTGCGCAAGGGCGGCTCGCTGGGTTGCCACGTCTTTCTCAGCTTCCGTCCCCGCGTCTGCCTGTCCGCTCTTTGGATCGAGGCACTGTGGCTCTTCTGACAAGGAGGGGCCCGCAGTTTGCGCGCTTGCATCCTGCAGGGCCTGCACAAAGCCTGGCGAAGCCTGCTGCAGCACAGCCGCAAAGCCAGGCAATTCAGTCTTCGCTATCGGTGCCTTCACTGCACTGCTGACCGTATTTGCGTGAGCGGCATGAATCGCTTTTGTCTGCATACACCCCTCATTCACCGAAGAGTGCACGCCGGCTGCCAAACCGACGGGCTGCATCTAAGATCCAGCTAATCGTCAGCTTCCGGTGCGCTGATTGCGCTCTGCCAGCGAACTGCGGTACGCTCATCAGCCTCTTGCTGCAACCGATGCTGCACCTCCCGTTCCCGCTGCAGGAGCGTCCTTCGAACCAGTTGCTCCATCTGCAGTGCCTCACGTCGACTCTGGAGAAAGTCCTGCCGTAGCACTTCAGCTTTGCGCAGCAGTTCCGCGCGCATGGCCAGCAGCTGGCCTGCGTGATGGGTGACACGCTGCATCTGAAGCAGAGCGATCGGACGGGACAGACGATCTTCCGCGACCAGGTCTTCTCGAACTCGCGACTTCGCCTCGCGGAGCAATCGTTGATCGGCACGCAGATTCGACTCCACTTGCTGAATCTCGCGAAGTGCGGCCTCCATCTCCAGACGACGAACACGCTCCACCACTGCGTACAAGGCAGCCAGTCGCTGATTCGCTTTGAGTGGAATTGCCATGGTCAGCTTGTCAGCTCTTCCAGTTGAACGATGCTCGACTCCAGCGAGATGCGCTCATCGCTCCGCTGTTGCAGATACGCCTCGATCTGGGGCAACAGGACCACGGCCCTATCAAGTTCGCGATCGGTACCTGTTTTATAGGCGCCGATCCGGATCAGATCCTCCGAGCGGCGATAGGTGGCCAGCAGGCTTCGAACAATCGCTGCATGCTTGCGGTGCTGCTCCGACGTGACTGCGGGCATCAGGCGGCTAAGCGAATCCAGCACATCGATAGGCGGATAGTGCCCCGAGGATGCCAGCGTGCGCGACAGCACCACATGCCCATCGAGATATGAGCGGACGGCATCGACGATAGGATCCTGCTGGTCGTCGCCCTCCATCAGCACCGTAAAAAACGCCGTGATGCTTCCGCGACTGAAGTTGCCGGCACGCTCTACAAGCCGGGCCATGCGGGTAAAGACCGAGGGCGTATACCCCTTGCTTGTAGGTGGTTCCCCAGCGGCCAGGCCCACCTCCCGTGCCGCCATGGCATAGCGCGTTAGCGAGTCCAGCACCAGCAGCACATGCTTGCCCTGTGAGGCAAAGTACTCGGCCGCAGCCATAGCTGCCTGTGCGGCGCGCATCCGCAGCAGCGGACTCTCCTCTGCCGTTGCCACAAAGACGGAAGCACGACGACGGCCCTCCTCGCCCAGAGACTCTTCGACAAACTCACGTACTTCGCGGCCTCGTTCTCCGACCAAACCAATCACCGTAACGTCCGCTGCTGTCCCACGTGTCATCATGCCAATCAGGGTGCTTTTGCCTACTCCAGAACCACCGAAGATGCCTACCCGCTGGCCGCGCCCTACCGTCAGCATGCCATCCAGAACACGCACGCCCGTCTCAAGAGGCGCACTAATCGGCACACGCTCCAGTGGGCCTACCGCGACGCCGTCAAGAGGCCACCACTGCTCTGGATGTGGCGCGCGACGACCATCCAACGGCATCGCCATGGCATCCACCAGGCTGCCCACCATGCCTGCACCTACCGGCAGACTGGGTCGCATGCCGAGCGCCTGCAAGCGGTCGCCGTATTGAATCCCCTCCGTATTACGCAGGGGCATAGCTAGCACACGCCGGCCGCGAAAGCCGATCACCTCGCCTGGGTGCCGGCGTCCATTGCGTTCAATCACTTCGCAGCACTCGCCCACAGAACACAGTGGCCCATCTGCGATGACAGTCTGCTGGCCCGCCTCACGCACCTCACCTGTCCAGCGCCAGCTGGCACGCCGCGCCAACTGTACCTGGTACGCCTGCAGCAGATCCCCGCCCTGCATCACGTCGGCCTCTGCTGCAACAGGTCGAAGAAGCCGCGTTCGATCTCTTGCAACTGAACATCCACTCCGAGCCCGACAGTTCCGACACTGGTCACTACCGTGCAGTCACCAGCGTTCAGCGTCTCATCGGCAATCACATCCACATCATCCATGTGGTGTTGCTGCAGCGTCTCTTGCCAGGCCTTCTGCTGCGCTGCAGGCACGCGGAGCTGCGTGACGCTTGTGTCCGTGAGCATCTTGAGCACCACATTCACCACCCCACGCAACAGCAGCGGGTCCAGTTGCACCTCACGATGCAGAATGCGCGCAGCAATGGCGAGGGCCAACTTCACGACCTCAAGCTCTACGTTGTCAAAGTAGTTCTGGCGCTGCTCCTGAAGGCTGACAAGCGCTGAGGCGAGATTGTCACGGAGCTGCTGCTCTAGTTCGTGAAGCCGCACTTCAGACTCTTTCGCCAGCTCCACGCGCAGCCTGGCCTCCGTGGTGGCCAGCTCGGCACGCACACTGGACAGCTCCTGCTGCGTTGCAGCCAGGGTGGCATGGTACCGGGCTCGCTCCTGTTCCTGTTGGCGCTTTCGTTCCAGCTCCACTCCGGTATCCGATGCGAGCACGGCGAACTCCAGCCTGGCCACAACTCCCTCGACATCTTCATGCGTTGGAGACTCCGCAGGCAGGGTCCACTCAGAGGGTGACGACATCTTCCGCCTCCAGCCTGAGCATGATCTTGCCCTCAGCCTCCAGCTTCTGTGCCAGCGCGAGCAGCTCCTGCTTGGCCTGCGAGACGTCTCGACTACGCACTGGCCCCATGGCTTCCATGTCTTCTTTCAGCATCTCCACAGCGCGTGAACTCATTGCCTGAAAAAGATGTGCCTTGATGTTGTCATTGGCTCCCTTCAGGGCCAACGTCAACACACGTTTGTCTGCTGCGCCGATCAGCTCGCGGATGCTGGCCGCGGGAACCGTCAACAGATCTTCAAAGGTGAACATCAGGTTGCGGATGTTGATCGCAAGGTTCGGCTCTTCCGTCTCGATCTTCTCCAGAATTCCTTTGCTCGTCTGTTGCTCCAGGCCGTTCAGGATATCGGCGACAGCCTTATATCCGGAGTATGTCTTGCGTCCACTCTGCCCCAGATTCTCCGTCCGCTTATTCAGTACCAGGGCCACCTTCTGTGCCATCTCCGGAGAGAATTGCCGCATCTCCGCCAGCTTGCGAACTGCCTCGACACGCCGCTCCTCGCTCAAGCTGCCAAGCACTGTCGCCGCCTTCTTGGAGTCCAGATGTGCCAGCACCAACGCTGCGGTCTGCGCCTGTTCACTCTCAAGAAACTTACCCAACTGCTGGGGATCCATCTGCTGCAGCTGAGCCAGATCTCCCGACCCACGCTCACGCATCCTCAACACTTGATCCATCAGCTCCTGTGCCTTCTTCGTGCCGAAGGCATCGGTCAACAGACGTGTTGCATATTCGGGGCCGCCACGCACCATGTACTGTTGCGTCTCCAGCAGACCATAGAACTCTGTGAGCACTTGCGTCAACGTCTCGGGCGGCACCTCACCCAGGCGAGTGATCTCTTCGGTCACCCGCTCTACATCCCGCTGCGTCAGACTCTGAAACAGCATCTTGGTCAGGTCATCGCCAAGTGCCATCATCAAGATGGCGGCCTTGCGAATGCCAGTCACATCCGAAGCTACAAATCCTGCGTCTGCAGGCAGCATGCGCTGTGCTTGCACACCTGGTTGCGTCGATCGTATCTGCAATGCAGCTCCCATTACTTGCTCTCCTCTCCACTTGCAATCCAGGCCTCCAGCAGGCGCGTGCTCTGGGCCGGTTCCCTACGAACCTGCTCGGCCACATAGTCAAACACACCCCTGTTGCTGGACCTCATTCTCGGCTGTGCAAAAGGTTCCGGCGCGTTGGATTCGACAGCGAGCGCGGGCGCTGCGGTCGGCAGAGGCTGCACCATCACAGGCTGTTGTGGCGCAGGCAGCGCAGCATAAGACTCTGCGGCAGGGATGGCTACCGGCTCTCGCAGCGTCGCCATTATTTGCT
>JAGWNX010000058.1 GCA_028872955.1 Acidobacteriota bacterium | reverse complement strand
AGGACCAGTACATCGACCTAACCAAGTGGACGTCGATGACGCCCGAAGGCATTGCGCGCAACGTGAAGGACGACAACCGGCACCTGACCTACGATGAGGCAGACACCGCCCGCAGCGCTGTGGCTGAGGGGCAGGCAATGGTGACGTTTATCGACTACACGCTGCGGCCGGCGGGAATGACGGTGGCGCACACGCCGCAGATTGCCGACAAGCTCAAGGACACGCTGGGCGGATCCAGCAACTCGCCGATCCTGTCGCGCGCCCCGCTGCTGTTGCAGCAGACACTGATCTTTCCCTACACGGAGGGCTTGAGCTTTGAGGCGGCGGTGCTGCAGCACGCTGACCTGCAAACGGCCTTTGCAGGCACGCTGGACCACCCGCCCAGCTCGAGCTTTGAGATCATGCATCCGGCGGCCTACCTGGCGCATGCCCATGTACCCGCGCTGCTGTTGCCGGACATTCACCCGCTGATCGACGCCGACTATACGCCCTATGACGTGGGTGTGATGGGTGAGCTGGATGTACGCATCCTGACCGAGCTGTTTGGCGGAGAGGACATTGCCAAGGCGCTTGCGCCAGCCTGGGACGGTGGCTACTACTTTGCCGCGCAGAAGCGGAGCGCGACCACGGCGGAGCAGAAGGCATCGACCGCCTCCATTGGGCTGCTGTACGCCTCGCACTGGAAGAATCGCGACTCTGCCGATACCTTTGTGCACGTCTACACGGGAGAGCTGCCCCGCAAGTACGACCACCTGACACGACGCACCCAGGATGAGGCGGACGTTACCGAGCAGGTGTACAGCACGGGCGAGGGCGATGTGCTGATCTCCCGCTCAGGCGCGGCGGTCTTTATCTCCGAAGGGTTTCCGTTGGAGCTGGCGCGCAAGCTGCGTGACGCGGTGAACAGCCTGCAGGCCGAGGGGCCGTTGCAGGTGGCGGGCCAGGGCATCGCAGCTCCGTCACAGGAGTTGTCGCTGGGCTTTGCGCGCACGCTGGCTTCGTTTGGCATGATTCGGGCAGCGTTGCCCGGGCCTTATACTGGAAGCAGATAGCCCGGTCAGCGGGAGTGCAAACAGGAGCAGCGCAACTTGAGCAAAGCGGAGATTGGCATTATTGGCGGCAGCGGACTCTACTCCATGCCGGGCCTGCAGCATGTGCGCGAAGAGCGCATCACCACGCCGTTTGGAGACCCCTCGGATGCCTTCATCCTCGGCGAGCTGGAGGGACGGAAGGTGGCGTTTCTGGCCCGTCACGGTCGCGGCCACCGTATTCTGCCCAGTGAGCTGAACTTTCGCGCCAACATCTACGCGATGAAGATGCTGGGTGTGGAGCGCATTCTCTCGGCCTCCGCCGTAGGCTCGCTGAAGCAGGAGCATAAGCCCACAGACTTTGTCATTCCCGACCAGTTTATTGATCGCACCTTTGCGCGCAACGCCACGTTCTTTGGCGGCGGCGTGGTGGCTCATGTGGCGTTTGGCGACCCCGTCTGCCCCACCGTCACGGCAGTCTTTGGCAAAGCCTGTGACGAGGTGGGCGTGGTGGGCAAGACCGGCGGCACGTATGTCTGCATGGAGGGGCCGCAGTTCTCGACGCGTGCAGAGTCCAACCTGTATCGCAGCTGGGGCGCCGACGTGATCGGCATGACCAACCTGCAGGAGGCCAAGCTGGCTCGCGAGGCCGAGATCTGCTACGCCACCATTGCCATGGTGACCGACTACGACTGCTGGCATGAGGGCCACGAAGACGTGACCATCGACCAGATTGTGGCCGTGCTGCACCAGAACGCTGAGAACGCAACCAAGGTGGTGCGGGCCTCCATCCTGGCACTGCCCAGGGAGCGCACCTGCGCGTGTTGCACGGCGCTCAAGTATGCGATTCTGACCGATCGCAAGCTGATTCCGGCCGAGGCACGGGAGCGGTTGAGCCTGCTGCTGGACAAGTATCTGGATTAAGGCCTGTTCTGGTTACCTATTTGGCTGCGTATCGCAGCATCTGCGGAGAGGAAGTCTGGCATGTCGATTCTGGTGGTCGGTTCGGTTGCGTTTGATAGCGTGGAGACGCCTCACGGTAAGGTAGCGCAGTGCCTGGGAGGTGCGGCCACCTACTTTGCGCTGGCGGCCAGCTACTTTACGCCAGTACGCGTGATTGCCGTGGTGGGCGAGGACTTTACGCCCCAGCACGAGAAGGTGCTGACCGACCGCGGCGTGGACACCACCGGGCTGGAGCATGCGCCGGGACTCTCCTTCCACTGGCGTGGCTCCTACCTGGGCAACCTGAATGAGGCGCAGACACTTGGCACGGACCTGAACGTCTTTGCCGACTTTGAGCCGAAGATTCCGGCCGAGTACCAGGACACGGAGTTCCTCTTCCTGGCCAACATTGACCCCGTGCTGCAGGCGCGGGTGCGCAGCCAGATGCCTGCAGTCAAGATGGTGTGCGGCGATACGATGAACTACTGGATCGCCGACCATGCGGCCAACCTGGCCAAGGTGCTTCCCGAGCTGGATGTGTTGCTGATCAACGACGGCGAGGCAAAGATGCTGGCCGGTGAGAGCAACCTGGTACGCGCGGCAGAGAAGGTGCTGGCCATGGGCCCGCGGACTCTGGTGATCAAGCACGGCGAGTACGGCGCGACGGCGTTCTTCAGCGATCGCTCCTTCGCCGGTACCACGCATCTCACCGTGCCGTTCCGCGCGCCGGCGCTGCCGCTGGACGAGGTGGTGGATCCCACCGGCGCGGGCGACTCGTTTGCCGGTGGCTTCTACGGCTACATAGCCTCGCAGCCGGCGCTAACACCAGAGGTCTTTCGCAAGGCGATGTTCTACGGCGGCGTGATGGGTTCGTTCACCGTAGAGCGGTTTGGCACGGAGCGGTTGCAGGGACTCTCGCGGCAGCAGATCGACGCGCGCTTCCAGCTGCTGCGCCAGATCTCGCACCTGGACTAACATCGACGCACTTCTTAGCTAGAGATTCAAGCGACAACGCATGGCCCGCTCCAGAACAACCCGACCCCGCTCTCTGGTCCGCCGCGCGCAGGCAGTACCGGAGGATCCCGGCCTGCCCGGTGTCACGCCGGCGACGCGCGAGGAGACCTTTCCCGTGGCGCTGGCATCGGTGCTGCTGGGCTTCGTCTCGTTCCTGGTCTGCTTTGGACGCGGCTATCTTCTGCTTTACGGCGATGCGGTCGCGCATCTGGCCATCGCCCGGCGCATTCTGGACTCTCGAAATCCCGGGCTGGCGCAGCTGGGCGGCGTGTGGCTGCCGCTGCCCCACCTGCTGATGCTGCCCTTCATCGGCAACATGCAGTGGTGGCAGAACGGCCTGGCAGGGGCGTGGCCCTCGCTGGCCTGCTACATTCTGGGCGTCATCGGCCTGTACCGCCTGGCGCGTCGCATGCTCACTCCGGCGTGGGCGTTTGCAGCCACGGCCTTCTATGCGCTGAATCCAAATCTGCTGTACCTTGCCACAACGGCGATGACCGAGCCGCTGTTCCTGGCCGAGCTGATCTGGCTCACGCTACTCACGTTGGAGTGTGTCGCTGCGGTGCGTGCCGCGGTCACGCATCCGGAGCGCGCGGGCGCCGTGGCGCGGCGGCTGGTGGGCATCGGCCTGCTGACCCTTGGCGCGGTGTACACCCGCTACGACGGATGGATTCTGGGCGCGGCGATCTGGTGCGTTTTGGCCTGGCAACTGGGTCGGGCACCGGCCGTGCTGCGTCGCGTGGCACCGGCGTTTGGGTTGTACACCTTGCTGGCGGTGGCTGGCCCAGTCAGCTGGCTGGCCTACAATCAGCACTTCTTCCACGACCCGCTGGACTTTATGCGTGGCCCCTACTCGGCAGCAGCGATTGACAAGCGCACTACGCCGCCCGGCGCGCACCACTACCGCGGCTGGCACAATCCTGCGTGGGCACTGTTGTTCTACACGCGCACGGCACAGGTGGATGCGGCCTTCTGGGAGACGGGGTTTGTGCTGATGGCTGGCGCGCTGGCCGGTCTGGTGCTGCTGGTGCGTCAGGGCGTGGCGCGGGCGGCGCTGCTGCTCTGGGTGCCACTGCCGTTCTACGTGTACTCGGTGGCCTACGGCTCGGTGCCTATCTTCATTCCGCAGTTGTATCCGCACAGCTACTACAACGCTCGCTATGGCATGGAGATGTTGCCGGCGCTGGCCCTGTTTGGAGCGTTTGCCCTGGCTGGGCTGGCCGTGTGGCTGACCCCGCGCCAGCCGCTGGCGGCCAAGCTGTTGCAGCCGGTGGCGCTGCTGGTGGTGGCGCTCAACACTGTGGGCATGATGTACACCGTTCCGCTGGTGCTGAAAGAGGGCATGGTGAACTCCACTACGCGGATGGCCTTTGAGACGGCGATCGCCCATGAGCTGGAGTCCTTCCCGCAGGGCGTGCCGATCCTGATGTACAACTCGGAGCACGTTGGTGCCCTGCAGCAGGCCGGTATTCCGCTGCACCAGACCCTGAACGAGGGTGACTACACGACGTGGAAGCCTGCGCTGGATGCACCGGCGCAGCATGCGGCGTATGTCATTGCCATCGCAGGGGACCCCGTTTCCCAGGCCGTTGCAGCGCATCCCGAAGGGCTTACGGAGCTGGCCGTGCTGTGTACCACGGGGCAGCCCTGCGCGCGAGTCTACCAGTCCAACGTATTCGTTCCGTCACCGCCAGCCCGCTGATTCTGCGGCCACTCGGGTGCTACCATCGCAGCCATAGGTATGTATATCTCAGGCCTCAACTCGTTCAGCCGGATCGACCAGGAGTTGATCTCGACCGGGGCAGCCACGCGACTGCTGCTGGCCTCTGCTCTGGGGGGAGCCATCGGCCTGGAGCGAGCCTCGCGGCGCAAGGCGTCGGGTATGCGGACGAACCTGCTGATCTGCCTGGGCTCGGCGTTCTTCACCATGTTGTCCGTGGCCATCGCCGGCGACGGCAGCGCCAACAAAGGACAGATCGCCTCTAATATTGTGCAGGGCATCGGCTTCTTAGGCGCTGGGTTGATTCTGCATACCGGCAGTCGCGTGCTGGGCCTTACCAGTGCTGCGACGGTCTGGGTGGTTGCGTCCATTGGCATGGCGTGCGGCGGAGGGTTGTATCTGCCCGCCATTCTTGCGACCCTGATTGTGCTGGTGGCGCTGCACTTTATTGGCTTCGTTGAAGTGCGCCTTGACTGGCAGCCGTATCCCCTGGTGTACGAGGTGCGCGGCCACGACGAGAACGAGATGTTCCGCGCCGTGCTGAGTGTGCTGGACCGCGCCCGTCTGCGGCTGACCGTGAGCAACCGCGACTCCTTTGGCGCGATGGAGCGAATCGTCTTTGTCATCAACGCAACGCGCAAGACCCATGAGCGTCTGCTTGCCGAGCTAACTGCCAGCGCCGGAACGGACCAGGTGCTGGCGTTGCGCGACTCCGAGGAAGAGTAACTCTGACCATGATCCCTTTTGTGAAAGCCCATGCCTGCGGTAACGATTTTCTTATCCTGGAGGAGCCGCTGGCCCAGCGCCGGCACGCCGATCTGGCCCGCAAACTCTGCGCGCGCAACACGAGCATTGGTGCCGACGGGATTGAGTTTCTGGAGCGTCGCGCGAACGGCGAGTTTTTTCTGCGCCTGTTCAACGCCGATGGCAGCGAGGCGGAGCTCTCAGGCAATGGCACCCGCTGCGTTGCCGCATGGCTGGCGCAGTCTGAGGGGCTGGAGCATGTGGCGCTGGGCACCCACGGCGGTGTGCGTACCTGCCAGGTCAGGCGCGCGGAGGCGCCGCACTACCTGATTGAGAGCGAGATGGGCGTGCCGCGCGTGATGCCACGCAGCATTGAGCTGCCCGGTGTCGGCGTGGTGCCCGGAGCCATGGTCAACGTCGGCAATCCGCACTTTGTGCTGCTGGTGCAGAGCGACGACTTCAGTGCGCACGGCCTGCCGTGGCAACAGCTTGGGGCCATCATCAGCACCAGTCCGCTGTTTCCGCATGGCACCAATGTGGAGTTTGTGCGTATCCAATCGCCGACGGAGATTGCGTTTCGCATCTACGAGCGCGGCTGTGGGCCAACCACCTCTTCCGGCACGGGCACCTGCGCCTCCTCCACGGCAGCGATTGCCCTGCATGGCGCGGCACGCGAGCTGACGGCGGTGGCCGAAGGCGGCGCACAGCATGTGGTGTGGCCCGCAGACGACGCTGTGATGCGACTGACCGGGCCCGCAGAGATCATCTGCCGTGGAGAGACCTACGGCCTATGACGCTTCCTGCGCTTGCTCCGCTGAAGCCCGCCGCGCTGCGGCCTGGGGCCACTCTCGGCATCGTCTCGCCGGCCAGCACGCCGCGGCGGGAGCTGGTGGAGCTAGGGCTGGCGCAGTTGCAGCAGCTGGGCTATCGGACGGTGGTCTTTCCGCATGCGCTGCAGCGCGGGCCGCTGTACTACGCAGGCACGCTGCATCAGCGTCTGGCAGATCTGCAGGATGCCTTTGCTGACCCAACCATTGACGCCGTGCTGTGTACGCGTGGTGGGTGGGGCTCCGCAGAGCTGCTGCCGCTGCTCAGTGCAGAGGTCTTCCGCAAGAATCCCAAGCCATTCATCGGCTACAGCGACCATACCTCGCTGCATCTATGGCTGCAGGCACACACCGGCATGGTCACCTTTCATGGCCCCATGCTGGCAGCCGACTTTGCGCGAGTCGATGGCGTGCATCGTACCAGTTGGGTGAGCAGCCTGAGCCATACTTCGCCCTGGTCTCTGGACCACTACGCGGGCCTGCGCGTGCTGCGCCCCGGAGTTGCCACCGGTCGGCTGCAGGGGGGCTGCCTGACCCTGCTGGCCGAGAGCCTGGGCACGCCCTACGCGCCCTACCTGCACGACACCATCCTGTGGCTTGAAGACATTGGCACCAAACCCTTCCAGTGGGATCGCATGTTGCTGCACCTGCGCTATGCAGGAATGTTGCAGGGTGTCAACGGCATCGTCTTTGGAGATATGAGCCAGTGTGTCGCGCCAGACGATATGGAGCTGGTGGAGTCCGCCATCCTGCATGCGTTGCGTGACTTCGTGGGGCCGATCGCGATCGGTCTGCAGTCAGGCCACGTCAGCGCGCCGAACGTGACCCTGCCGCTGGGCGTGAAGGCGCGGCTGGATCTGACACACGTCGGGTATCCGCAGCTGCACCTACTGGAGTCAGCTGTAACGGTGTAGTGCGCGCTTAGGGAGTTCCACTGCTGGCTGGCGGGGCTGTGCCTGTGCCGGTGCCGGTGCTAGTGCCGCTGTTGGTTCCGCTGGCGGGGCTGGTGCTGCCCGTGGGGTTGCTGCTGCCGGAACTCAGACCATTGGACGCCGTTGGGTCTGCAGTGGCCAGCCCGCCACCGAAGACACTGATGCGCGCGAGAAGCTTATCCAGACGTGGATCGTAGAGAAACTCCCACTTGCTGTAGTCGGTCTGCTCGTTCACCGTAATGATGGCTGCGCCTTGCGCCGAGCTGCCCACGCCAACGAACAGGCCGCCTGTGGGAGTACCGGTGCCCAGGCCGCCGCTGCCGCCGGCCGTGGTGGCACCGCCTGCCGTGCCGCCCGATGCGCCTGCTCCGGAGGCCGCAGTCGTGGAGCCGGAGGATGAGGTTGCACTCTGCGCATCCGCTGCATTGGTGCTGTTGCCGGTCGCCGTGGCGTTGTCCGGGGTGCTGGTGGAGCCGCCGATTGCTCCAATGCCGCTGGAGACTCCGCCGGACGACCCACCCATCACGGTGCTACTGCCTGTGCCGCCAGCGCCGCCAAGCGTGGAGGCTGGAAGACCGGCCAGCGGCTTGCCGAAGATCCACTTTACGGTGGTCTTGGCTTCGCCCAGCTTGATCAGTCGCCAGTCCGGCTTGCCGGTGAGAGGGTCAGCGTACCGCTTGCGCAGAAATCGCTGGTTGTTACTCTTCTCCAGCTCCTCCATGCTGCCAGGGTAGCGGCCCGTCTTGCGATAGAAGAGCTGAATGGCGCGCACGTACTGCTGCGCACGGTGAACGGCCTCCTCTTCGCGGTCGCGCTTCAACTCCTGCGCGACGCGCGGTGCAGCGACTGAGAGCGCCAGCAACACCAGGAAGAGGGCAACGACCAGGGCGACCAGCGCGTAGCCCTCTTCGCCTGTTGTGGGCGCGGGCTGCGTCCGTGCTGTGGCTCCACAGGGCATCTTGGCTCAGTTCATCTGCAGGGGCAGGGTCTGGCGATTGTTATTGCTCATGTCCTCGACCACGATGGAGCGTGCGCTGATGCTCACGATCCTGTAGCGGCGCTGCACAACGTCGCCCTCCGCAGCAAGGAAGACATCATCCCCGTGCAGCAGGAAGGCCTGGCGCGTGCCGCCTGCGGTCGTCTCCGTGCCAAAGAACTTGAGGTCGATGGGCGGAGGCGGTGGCGGAGCTGCTGGCCCGGCCGGCACCGGCGCGGCAATCTGCTTGGGTCGCGCCGGTGCGATTGGCTTGGGAATGGCAATCGGTGCCGAGGTCATGGAGAAGATGTTGCGACCACTGCCGGAGTAGACCAGAGACTCTGCGATCTGCATGGCGGACATCTTCAGGGTAGGGTCCAGCGTACGGTCTGGCGCGGGGGTGCTGGCTCGCCCGGCAGCGGCCGGCGTGGCCGTTTGTGTGCCTGCATTGGTTACAGAAATAATGGGGGGAGCAGGCGCAGAGGAACTGAACACGCCGCCGGCGTTGAGCTGGTAGTACAGAACTCCGGCAGCCACCAGGCTGAAGGCCGCGACGGCGATGATCTTGTTGCGGCGGTCGTTGCTTGCGCTCATTGGCCGCCTCCTGTTGCCGTTGCACCGGCAGCCTGAGCCGGATGGGCAGGCTGTGGCGCGGTGCCACGCAGGTAGGTCGTCAGTCGCATCCGCACGCCAACGGTGCCGGACTGCTGGCCGGCCAACGTCACGCCCTGGACGAGGAAGAACATCCGGTCGCGCTCCAGGCTGTTCAGAAACTCCATCAGCGGGCGGTAGTCTCCACTCAGGCTGGCGTCCATGCGCACCTCCGTCAGCGCGCCGGGTCCGCCCGCCAGTACCGCCGCTGGCGCATACTGCACGCGGGTCAGCTTTACTCCGGACTTTCGCGTGAGCGTGCCCAGCTCCGCCAGCACATCGCTGTAGGCACCGGGCAGGCGCTGCGCGTAGAAGCGGTCTGCATCGCGGGTGGCGGCCTGCAGCTTGGCATCCACACCACGCAGAGGCTCTGCGGCCTTCTCGGCCTGTTGCATCTGCATGCGCTGCTGCTGCCTGCTGCCTGCGTCCTCACCGTTGGCTGCTCGCCAACTCAGGCCGATATGCACCAGCAGATACAGGTTGAGTGCCGCCAGCACCACCACGCCGGCGTAGTGCAGATGCACCACGGTGAGCCACGACCGCAGCTGCTGCCAGGCTGCAGCGGAGTGCTGGCGCGCCGGTGCCATCTTGCCTGGAATGCTCATCGCGCGCCTCCCTTGCTGGTGGGGGCTGATGCGTCGTGGCTGGCCCTGGGAGCTACGCGAGCAGGCAGCGGATTGTAACCACTTAAGATGTCAAACTCTACAAGCGAGGCGTTGGCTGGGGCAGGGGCGTTGCCCGTGCGTCCGCTCTCCTGTGCCTGTGCTGACTCGTTGCTGAGACGTGGCTGCACAAAGCGCTGCGAGTTCTCCAGATTGCGCACCAGCTCGACTGCCTTGTCGCGATCGCCGCTCACGCGGAGGCGGATCGTCACGCTGCCGTCCTTGGCGATCACCGGCTCCAGAGCCGTCACCTGGACGCCGGCCGGCAGCACCTTTTCCAGGTCCATCATCACCGCAGTCCAACTGAAGCTCTTGCGGGCAAACAGGTCGTTGAGGAACTCGGAGCGCTGCAGCACGCCGCTGTTCTGGGGCAGGCGTAGCCGCGCCTCGTTGCGCTGGCGCTCCTGCTGGAACTGCTGTGTGCGTAGCTGCAGCGAACGCATCTCCTCCTGACTGGCAGCGGCCTTCGCGTCCAGCCGCAGCATGGTGATGCCCAGTGCCATGGCCAGCAGCGCCAGCCCGGCCAGTGCCAGGCGCAGCCGCAGCAGCAGCGGGCCTAACTCGACAAAGGGCCGGGTAGCAAGATTGATCGAGATCCGCATCAGCCGCGCAGCGCCCCCCGCACGCCTGCCAACCATCCTCGCGCCACGCCTGCCGTCACAGCGCCAGCGGCCAGGTGTTGCGTCTCCAGCATCTCGCGCACGGGGATCGCCGTCATGCCACGCGCCGCCAGCAGATCGCGCAGCTGGTCTGCGCTGCAGGTTCCGGCGCTCCATACGCAGGCCGGTGGCTGCTGTACGGAGTCTTCAAAGTAGGCGGCAGCGACGCTGACAGCCTGCGCAATCTCATCGGCCATCCCCTGGTCGGCATCCTCCGCAGCAGCTTCCACCTCCACGCTGCGATGCAGCAGCAGCGAGCCCTGGTACACGATCGCCGTAGTAATCTGGGCGCCGCTCACATTCACCACCAGCGCAGCAGCGCCGTTTTCCTCCAGGCCGCAGAGCGCCGCCAGCGTGTTGGGTAGCACCGCACCGGGCACAAACCCCGCGCGGGTTACCGCGGCCTCATACTCGGCCAGCACGTCATACGGCATCGCGACGGCCAGCACCTGCATCTGGCCTTGCGCGCCGGGCAGCACCTGGTAGCTGACGGCGGCATCCTCCACATCAAAGGGCAACAGCTTCTTGAGCCGAAAGCGAACGACGGCCAAAGCCTCGGCGCTCTTGGTCGGCAGGGAATCGAAGTCCAGCAGCAGCACGCGTACGGCGGCGTCCGGCACCACCAGCGTCAGGTCGCGGGTTCTCGCTCCGGCGGCCAAGGGCTCCAGCGTGCGCCGCAGTGCGTCCGCCAGGTGGTCCGCGTCCGCGACATTGCCTGGGCGCAGGCTGGCGACGATGCAGCCTGCAGGCAGCGCCACGTGTCCTAGTGCTGCCAGCACGCCGTGGGCATCTTCGGCGACCGCTGCCACAGCGCCCTCCGAGCGAATCTCACACGCCAGCCGTGGCCGCGTTCCCAGTGCTTTGGGTAAAAACTCCATGCCGTCCTAGACTAAATCCCTTCCGTTACGCCTGCGCGTTAACGTCCCGATTCGATAAACGTCACCTTGTTGATCTCGCGCAGCGTGGTGATGCCGGCGCGCACGCGTTCCAGCGCAGAGTCGCGCAAGAAGCCCATTCCCTTGTCCTTGGCCTTTTTGCGAATCTCGCTGCCGGGCTTCTTGGCCAGCAGCATCTCGCGGATCTCGTCGTCCAGCTCCAGCAGTTCGTGGATGGCGCTGCGACCCCGGTAGCCGGTGCCGCCGCACTCCATGCAACCGGCGCCCTCGCGGAAGTGGAAGCCGCGCCACTCGGCGGGGTCCAGACCGCTCTCCACCAGCTCGCGGTCGTTGTACTGCACGTCGCGTACGCAGAACTCGCACACCTGGCGCACCAGCCGCTGGGCCAGAATGCAGTTCAGCGCGCTCACGAAGTTGTACGGCTCCACGCCCATGTTCAGGAAGCGGCCCAGCACGTCCACCACGTTGTTGGCGTGTACCGTGGTAAAGACCAGGTGGCCGGTCAGGGCAGAGTTGATGGCGATCTGCGCGGTCTCCGCATCGCGAATCTCACCGACCAGGATCTTGTCCGGGTCGTGGCGCAGAATGGAGCGCAGGCCGCGTGCGAAGGTGAGCCCCTTCTTCTCATTCACAGGAATCTGCGTGATGCCGCGGATCTGGTACTCCACCGGGTCCTCGATGGTGATGATCTTGTCTTCTTCGCTTTTGATCTCGTTCAGCGCGGCGTAGAGCGTGGTGGTCTTGCCCGATCCGGTAGGTCCGGTGACCAGCACCATGCCGTAGGGCTCCTTGATGTAGCGGCGAAAGCGCTCCAGGTCGCGCTCGGCAAACCCCACCACATCCAGCGAGAGCTGTTTGAACTTCTCGCTCATGGACTCCTTGTCCAGCACGCGCAACACGGCGTTCTCGCCATGAACGGTAGGCATGATGCTGACGCGGAAGTCGATGAGCCGGCCCTTGTAGCGGACACGGAAGCGGCCGTCCTGCGGCACCCGGCGCTCTGCGATATCCAGCTCGCTCATCACCTTGATACGCGACAGAATGGTCTGGTGGTGCTCGCGCGCGATCGGTGCCATGGCCTGCTGCAGCACGCCGTCGATGCGGTACTTGACCAGCAGCGAGTCGTCGAAGGTCTCCAGGTGGATGTCGCTGGCGCGGCGCTCCAGCGCGGTAAAGATGGTGGTGTCCACCAGGCGAATGATGGGCGAGATGTCGTCTTCGCTGGTGAGTCGCTCGATAGAGATGTTCTCGTCAGAGTTCTCGTCGCTGGAGAGTACGTCAAAGGCCAACCCCTCGCTGGCCTCGTCCAGCACCCGTTGGCTCTGCTCGGTCTTCTTCAGCAGGTCGGTGATCTGGCTGAGCGTTGCCACGCGGGTGATGAGGCGTGCGCCCAGCAGGCCGGAGATCTCGTCCAGCACCATCAGCTTCGAGGGGTCGCTCACGGCGATGGCCAGTCGACCCTCGACCTGCTCCAGCGGCACAAAGTTGTAGCGGAACATCATATCCACCGGCACGCGCTTGAACAGATCGTGCTGGATCTTGAAGTTCTTCAGGTCAACAAACTCAGCGTGGTATCGCCTCGCCAGTGCCTGCGTGCGCTCCACCTCGCCTGCTTCGCCTATCGGGATTGCTACCGGTGTTGCCATACTCGTAAGACTCCCTCGACCTTGGACTGTTACAGGCCGCCTGTCTCCCCTTTGGGGCAGGCGTGGTTAGCGCATCGCGCTGCCGCTCAGGCTGAAGATCGGCAGATACAGCGCGATCAGGATGGTGACGACCACAACGCCCATCACCACCAGAATCAGTGGTTCGATCAGGCTCATCGCTGCGGCCAGGTTGGTCTGCACGTCCTCTTCGAAGAACTCAGCGACGCTGTTCAGCATCTGCGGCAGGGCGCCGGTGCTCTCGCCCACCTCAACCATCTCGATGGCCAGTTCAGGGAAGACCCGCGTGCGCTGCAGGCTCTGCGCCAGGCCCTTGCCCTCGCGTACACTCTCAACACTCTGCGAGACGGCGCTGCCGATCTGGCGCGAGTCGATGGACCGGGCGGCGGTCTCCAGGCTGGGCACCAGCGGCAGACCGCCGGTCAGAAGCGTGGAGAGCGTGCGGCTGAACAGGCCCACCTGATACTTGAGCCACACGGCACCGAAGATGGGCAGCGCGATGCGGACACGGTCCACCGCCATGGCTCCAGCGTCCGTCTTCATCCAGCGATAGAGGCCGTAGCCGAGCGCCGCCGCCACCACCGCCACGTACAGCCCGTAGTGCTGCGCATCGTGCCCCAGCTGCAGCAGAAAGACGGTGAGAGACGGCAGCTTGGTGCCCAGCTGGTCATAGAGCTGCGCAAAGCGCGGAACCACGAACGTGATGAGGAAGATAAACAGGCCGATCACCATGAGGATGAGCAGCGTGGGGTAGATGAGGCTGGCCTTGAGCTTCTTGCGGAAGGTGAGACTCACGCGCTGGAAGTCCAGAAAGCGCTGCAGCACCTCCTCCAGATTGCCGGAGCGCTCACCCGCCAGCAGCGTGGTGGTGTACACCAGCGGAAAGCCGCCCTGCGCCTCAAAGGCCTGCGAGATGGATTCGCCCGTTTTGACACGCGCCGCAACGTCTTCGAGCTGAGCGCGAAAGGTTAGGTCCTTCTGGCGACGGCCCAGCAGCTCCAGCGAGCCCAGAATGGGCAGTCCGGCACGGATGAGCGTGAGGAACTGCTGGTTGAAGACCAGGAAGGTCTCCAGCTTCACCTTCTTGCGCCGGCCGCTCCCCAGGGCTCCACGCGCCTTCACACTGTAGACGTAGTAGCCGGCCTGGGTGAAGCGGGCGCGCAGCTCGTCGGCTGTGGCAGCCGGATGCATCTGCTCCGTCACCCGCCCCCGCTCATCGGCCAGTCGTACTACGAACTCTGTCATAGGCGAGCTTCAATTCCTCGCGCGGCAGCGTGCCGGGGCGGTGCGCCCCTGCCGTCTGCGGCAACTTCACTCATCTTAGACGGTTCCCGGTTCACTTCCGCATCCGCGCACCAAGACAGCAAAGCCCCAGGGCATCCCCGGGGCTTTGCCTGACTCATCCAAAGGAGAGCGACGGTGGCGTTACACGCTGAAGCTGGAGCCGCAGCCGCAGGTGCTCTTCACCGCGGCGTTGTCAAACTTGAAGCCGGCCGCCTCCAGGGTCTCCACGTAATCGACCTTGCAGTTCTGCAGGTACATGGCGCTGGTGGCGTCCACAAACACCTTCAGGTCGTCGAACTTGTACACCTTATCCATCATGCCGCTCTGATTCTCAAACGACATGGAGTACTGGAAGCCTGAGCAGCCACCACCGACGACGCCGATGCGCAGTCCGGCAGGGACAGGATCCTGGGTCGCCATAATCTCCTTCACCTTGGCTACGGCGGCAGGGGTCAGCGTAACGGGCTGGCCAGCGGCCGGGGCGCCGGTGACAACTTCAGCAGTCGAGGGGGTTACAGCAGCGGTTGACATGGGTTTTTCTCCTGAAAACTTCTCCAACTTCAAGTGTATGCGCCTGCAAGCACATCTTCAAGAACCGAGTGCAGGGGCGCCGGGCAAGCTCTTTGAGCTTCGTCCAGGTTCGGATCCCGCCCAACAATAGCCCGCCCAAAGATAGGATGCTGCAGGGCCCCGGGCGATGCAGACCGCGGTGCAAAGCGAGGAGTAGGATAGTAACGGTATGAATCTATTGCGTTTTCTAGCTCGGGCTTTCATTGATGTCTTCGGCATCACACCGCCTCCCCCAGAAAAACAGGACCGCATGGCCTGGGTGATCGCCGGCATGCTGGTCGGAGTGCTGCTGGTGATGGCAGCGGCTCTGGTTCTGGTCTTCCACTATCTGCACTCCTAGCTGGATTTACCCGGTATGGCTCGGGCTGGGGCTCATGCGCTGTGGAAAACCCGCGTATCTGGGCGTATGATGTTGCGCGAACCGCGCCCCGTGCCCTACGAGCCCGCCTGCGGACCCGCCCGGTATCTCGACACGGTCAAGTAGCTCAGAACCTGCCTCAGGGAGGATTTCGGCCATGACTGTCATGAACTATCTACCTACCTTGCTCATTGTGTGGGCTGTCATTACAGTCTGCTTTCTGCTGCTGCTCGCCTATCGCAGCCAGATCACCCGCTATGAAGAGGATCAGCTCTTTCTAAACGGGGAGAACAATGCTGAGGCGCAGCAGCAGCACGACATTGTGCGCAAGGTCAACCGCATTGCACCGTTGGTCCGTCTGTTTGGCGGCGCCACTACGCTGGCAACGCTCAGCATCGCGGGCCTTTGGCTCTACGACGCCTGGCAACGCCTGCGGTAGACTTTCACTCAAACCCGGGGCATGGCTCCCCACCGCGGGAGCCTGTTTCCCAATCCCACTTTGGTAGCGGGTGGTCTGCTAAGCAATAGCCATCCGTGTGCCAGGCAGCAAAAACCTGCTCGGGGGCGCACCCCGAGGGGTCTATCATCGAACGTCAGTCGGGTTTCCGCTGATGCGGACCTGGCAGCTGTACGTGCCATGCGTTCTGTTGCATGACTTCGTGACAGCGTCGCTGTCACCCTACGCCCTCCAAGGAGGAGAGCTTTTCATGAGCCTTGATGCCGCTGTGCAAGCCGTCCCAACCATGCTCATCATCTGGGCTGTGGTAACTGCCTGCTTCGTCGCTATTCTCACCTATCGCGGTCAACTGACCCGCTACGAGCAGGAGCGGCTGTTCCTGATGGAGATTGATCTGAACGGTGAGCAGCACCAGTCTGCGATCGTGCGACGCATCCACCAGATCCAGCCTTACGTCCGAATTCTCGCAGTCGCTTCCTCTCTGCTGACCATCTCGATCGTCACCATCTGGACGATGGACGCCTGGCGCACCCTGCACTCCTAAGCGGTTGTCGCAGCTTTGTAGCACCCCGCCAGCCGCAGGACGACCAGTCCAGGACGCCGCGAGGATTTCGATACCAACAACAAGGCCAGTGGCGGTGTGCCACTGGCCTTTGTTGTGTTGCCTGGGTTTTGCTGTCAGGCGTTATAGGTCGAGGAGGAGACGCGGCCACCGCGACCGGTCCAATTAGTGTGGAAGAACTCTCCGCGTGGCTTATCCACCCGTTCATAGGTGTGCGCGCCAAAGAAGTCGCGCTGTGCCTGCAACAGATTGGCGGGCAGCCGCTCCGTCCGGTAGCCGTCGTAGAACGAGAGCGCGGTGGAGAACGCCGGCATAGGAACGCCGATCTCGATGGCATGCACGATAGCCTTGCGCCAGGAGGCGGCGTACTTGTTCAGCGCACCGGCAAAGAACTCGTCCAGCAGCAGATTGGAGAGCTTCGGGTTCTTGTCGAACGCGGCCTTGATGTCCCCCAGGAAGGCGCTGCGGATGATGCAGCCGCCGCGCCACATCAGCGCGATGCCGCCCATGTTCAGATCCCAGCCCTGCTCCTTCTCCACGGCGCGCAGCAGCATATAGCCCTGGGCGTAGCTCACTATCTTGGAGCAGTAGAGAGCCCGGCGCACATCTTCAATGAACTCCTGCTTCTGGCTCACGGTCAGGGTCTTCTTTGGCCCCTCCAGCACCTTGGAGGCTGCGACGCGCTCGTCCTTGAGCGCCGAGAGGCAGCGCGCAAAGACGCTCTCGCCAATCAGCGTGACCGGCTGTCCCAGGTCCAGTGCAGAGATCGCAGTCCACTTGCCGGTGCCCTTCTGTCCGGCCGTGTCCAGAATCTTATCCAGCAGGGGCTGGCCGTCCTCATCCTTCTTGGCGAAGATCGAGGCCGAGATCTCGATCAGGAAGCTATCCAGCTCGCCCTTGTTCCACTCGTCAAAGACGTCGGCAAGCTCGTCGGGTGTCAGCCCCAGGGCATCCTTCAGCAACTGGTAGGCCTCGCAGATCAGCTGCATATCGCCATACTCGATGCCGTTGTGCACCATCTTGACGTAGTGGCCTGCACCGTCTTCGCCCACCCAGTCGCAGCAGGGCGTACCGTCTGCCACCTTGGCGGCGATGGCCTGGAAGATCTCCTTGACGTGCGGCCAGGCCTGCTTGTTGCCACCGGGCATGATGGACGGGCCGAAGCGCGCACCCTCCTCGCCACCGGAGACACCCGAGCCGAGGAAGAGGATGCCCTTGGCCGCCAGATCCTTGGTGCGACGATTGGAGTCGGTAAACAGGGAGTTGCCGCCGTCGATGATGATGTCGCCGGGCTCCAGATGCGGCAGCACCTGCTCGATGGTCTGGTCCACGACGTCGCCAGCCTTCACCATGATCATCACGCGGCGCGGCCGCTTCAGGTTGGCGCACAGCTCGGCCAGCGAGTGCGTGCCCACGACCTGGGTGCCCTTGGCCTCGTTGGCCAGGAACTCATCTACCTTTGACACCGTCCGGTTGAACACCGCCACCTTGTAGCCGTGGTCGTTCATGTTCAGCACCAGGTTCTGGCCCATCACGGCCAATCCGATCAAGCCAATATCGCACGTTGCTTCTGCCATTGTGAAACCGTCTCCTCCGCACTGCAGGGCGTGCCTGCCAGCGCTCACACTCTCATTGATTTGGGATCATTTAGGGAAACTGTACTGAAGTGGTCCAACCACTAGACTACACGCAGAGCCAGAAATTTTCACGTCAACCTGCGTCTTGGCAGGTTGGCACCGGTCAGGACCCCAACTTCACGAGCCTAGCCAGCAGCCGCAACGACTGTCAAACAGAAGTGTTGTTGGCGCGTTACTTTTCGCTGGTAGGCGGCACCAGGCCCTTCAACCGCAGGTAGAGCGCCAGGGTGGCGTACTGCTCGTTATCGTGGGCGACGTTGCCCCACAGCATGCCGATGCGCGAGCGGGACGACGGACCGGGACCGGGGCCTTGAGGCAGGGAGATCATCTCGGTGGCGTTCGCGTCGGTGACGCCGATGTAGGCCTTGTCGCAGAGCTCAAACGTTGCTTTCAGCGCGGCGACGATTGCGTCCTTCCCGGCGGTCTCTGCCGGTACCTGGATTGCGTCGCCTGAGCCCGGGCCCAGCAGGGCGCTGCAGGTGTGCAGCTGAGCCTCGGTAATGTGGTTGACGACGCGGGCGAAGGTGCGCACGTCAGGCGTTGGCTTGAAGGTGTAGTCCTCTGCCGACAGCTTGTTGGCGGCCTTCAGGATGTTGGGACGCAGCCGAAAGTAGCTGCCGCGCACCTCGCTGGCCGGCCCGGCCGGCGGAGCGCCCATCTGCGCCTGCGCTGCCGCAGCTGCCACGATCAGAACTGCCGCTGCCTTTACCCACTGCCGCATCCCCGTCACCTCGCCTGGAGTTATCTCCCCAACAAGCTACCTGTTCCAGCGCTCGGGCACAAGCCGGGCCCTACTCACAACGCAGGGAGGCCATGGGGGTGACGCGTGAGGCCTCGCGAGCCGGATAGTAGCCGAAGAAGATGCCCACGCTGGCCGAGATGCCGAACGAGACCGCGATGCTGAGCACGCTGACCTGAGTTGACCACTGGACGTAGTGCGCGATGGATTGCGCTGCCGCCACGCCGATCAGGATGCCGAGCACGCCGCCGGTCACGCTCAGCGCGATCGACTCCCACAGAAACTGGCGCAGCACATCGCCTGCGCGCGCCCCCACAGCGCGACGTATGCCGATCTCGCGGGTGCGCTCGGTCACGCTCAGCAGCATGATGTTCATGATGCCGATGCCGCCCACCACCAGCGAGACCGCAGCGATGCTGGCCAGCAGCGCGCTCATGGTGGCGCTGGCGCGGTCCAGCGTCTTGCCCAGTTGATCGAGCGTTACCTTCTCCAGGCCGTCGACGTTGCCCACCACGGCCTTGGCAATGTCGGTCCGCATGCCGCCCTTGCCCAGCGCCTGCCGCGACTGGCTGGTGACGACGAAGTCGTCAGGCGCGTCGCCCGTCAGATGATGGCGCTGGCGAAGCAGATCCGTTACCGCGTGTGAGACGCGCGTGACCTCGCCGGTGGAGGCGGTGGTGATGGTGATGGCGTTCAGGCTGCTCTGGTGCAGCAGGCGCATGGCCGTCGTCACCGGCACGTAGACGGCGTCAAACTGGTCGTCGCCCGGCGCTGCGGTCACCATCCACGTGCTGCTGGCGACGACGCCAACGATGGCAACCTCCTGGCCGGAGAGCAAGAGCGTTCTACCGACAGGGTTTGCGTTGCCGAAGAGCTTGTGCGCCACAATTGTGCCCAGAACGGCTACATTCTCACCGGCGTCCTGCTCGTGCCGGGTGAAGAATCGGCCGTGCTCCAGCACCCAGGCGCGCCGGATCTGCAGCAGAGCGGGCTCGTCGCCATGCAGCCGGGTAAACCAGCTCTCACTGCCTGCGCTGGCATGGACATTCTCGTGCACGCCACCGGAGACGTATTGCACGCCGGACAGGTGGCGGATGGCAGCGGCGTCGTCCAGCGTCAGCGTATTGGCTCCGCCCAGGCCGCCCTGGTTCTCTGCGCCGTTGGCCAGTTGGTTGTTGGGGTTGTCCGCAGGGGAGAAGACCCGCCGCAGCAGCGACCGCTGCGGCACCCACATGGCAGGCCGGAGGGACGGGCGCGGGTGGCTGTCGGGCAGGTAGGCTACGGGCTCCTCGGCCTCGCCGTCGCTGGTCCATTGCTGCTTCATGCGGTAATTGCCCGCCTTCACCAGGATGACGTTCATGCCCGCGGCGCGTACCTGGTCCTGGATGGCCCGCTGTGCGCCCGAGCCCAGCGCAATCATGGTCAGCACGGTGGCGACCCCGATGGTCATCCCGGTCATCGTCAGCACGGTCTGCAGTTTGTTGCGCTGCAGTGCCTTGAGCGCAATGCGAATGCTTCGTTGCGTCGACATCGTCTTGGCTCCTACCCAGCAAGATGAGAGTCTTGTGCCGCAAACAGATTGTTGGTGTTGTGTGTAAATAACGTTGCACGCGGCAGGAAAGACGCAAATGCCTGGCTGCCGCATGGCGGGTGGGGGCCGGTGCCGGTGTGGTCAACGCTGCAGCAGGCTGGCGGCGAAGCTGATCCCATAGAATAGAGGCTGCGGCGCTGGTGCTTTGCGGCACGGCCTGCGAGCTTCGTTCATGCAAGCAACGCGACACATTCACCTGATCGGCATCTGTGGCACGGCGATGGCTTCGCTGGCCGGCCTGCTGCAGCAGCAGGGCCATCGCATCACCGGCTCGGACGCGGCGGCCTACCCGCCGATGAGCGACCTGCTGGCCAGCCTGGGCATTCCGCTGGCACAGCCGTACGCTGAGGCCAACCTGCAGCCGCGGCCAGACCTGGTGATCGTCGGCAACGCTATCTCCCGTGGTAACCCGGAGCTGGAGTATGTGCTGGACCAGCGCATACCGTTCTGCTCCATGGCGTCGATT
Organism: Acidobacteriota bacterium; assembly: GCA_028872955.1. Taxonomy (GTDB): domain Bacteria; phylum Acidobacteriota; class Terriglobia; order Terriglobales; family Acidobacteriaceae; genus Edaphobacter. The sequence continues at coordinate 3,230 of JAGWNX010000058.1, read as the reverse complement.
CTGCACGATGAGTTTCTGCCCGGTCGCGACTCCCTGGTGGTGGCCGGCACCCATGGCAAGACGACCACCACCAGCATGCTGGCGTGGATCTTTGAGACTGCCGCTGCGGAGCATGCCGCGCTGGCGCCTTCGTTTCTGATCGGCGGCGTGGCCGAGAACTTTGGCACCAGCTTCAAGTTGCGCAACACCCGGCCCTTTCTGCTGGAGGGCGATGAGTACGACACGGCCTTCTTCGACAAAGGACCGAAGTTCCTGCACTACTTTCCGGATGCACTGATCCTGACGCACGTCGAGTTTGACCACGCCGACATCTACGCCAGCCTGAACGAGGTGAAGACCGCCTTCAAGCGGCTGGTGAATCTGGTGCCGCGCCGGGGCTGCGTGGTGGCCTACGACGCCAGCGCCAATGTGGACGAGTGCGTGGCCAAGGCCTTTTGCACCGTGCAGCGCTATGGCTTTGCCGCGGACTCTTACTGGCGCCTTGCCGATCTGGAGCAGGGGACCGGCGACACCCGGTGGACCCTCATGCGTGACGGCGAGCCCTTTGCCCGGCTCTCCCTGCCGATGGCGGGCGAACACAACGCGCTGAACGCCACGGCCGCGGCGGCACTGGCTGCGGGATATGGAGTTCCGCCGGCCGCGATTGGACGTGCGCTGGCCAGCTTCCGCAGTGTGAAGCGGCGGCTGGAGGTGCGGGCCGAGGTCCAGGGAATCACCATCATCGACGACTTCGCGCATCATCCTACGGCCATTCGCGAGACGCTGCGTGCCCTGCGCAGCCGCTACCCGGGGCGGCGGCTGGTGGCCGTGCTGGAGCCGCGCTCCAACACGCTGAGGCGCAATGTCTTTGAGGCGGACCTGGCGAAGAGCCTCGCGCTCGCCGATCGCGTGGTGCTGGCCAACGTCTACCAGTCGCAGAATATTCCCGAGCCGGAGCGGCTGGACCCCGCTAAGGTGGCGGCTGCCGTGACGCAGGCAGGCCCGCTGGCGACGCTGCTGCCGGATGTGCCGTCCATTGTGGCGCTGCTGGCTGCCGAGCTGCGCGCCAACGATGTGGTCGCCATCATGTCGAACGGCGGCTTCGGCGGCATCTACACACTACTGCCGGCTGCGCTTGAAGCGCGGCCCGGCGAGGCCTGAGCTGCAATGGGAGCGACGCTGGCACTTCTGTTCACCTACATCACGCTGGGTACCGTGGCGGGCGTGATTGGCATTCCCTACTCCATGCTGGTTGGCGACATCTCGCGCCTCTACCGCATCGGCATGGGCATCACGCGGCTGGGGCTCAGGGCGGCGCGCGTTCGCGTCCGCATTGAGGGGCTGGAGCAGGTGCCAGCCGACCGTGCCTGCATCTTCATGTGCAATCACGTGTCGAACCTGGATCCGCCGGTGGTGATGCCGCTCATCCCGGGACGCTCCTCCGTGTTGCTGAAGAAGGAACTGATGCGGATTCCCGTGCTGGGTTACGCCATGCACATGGCCAAGTTCGTCCCCGTAGAGCGAGGCAGCCGCCGGGAGGCGGCCAAGGCCAGCGTAAACGCCGCTGCAGATTGTCTGCGCTCCGGGCTGCACATCCTCGTCTTTCCCGAGGGCACACGCTCGCCAAACGGCAGGCTGTCCACCTTCAAGAAAGGCCCCTTCTACCTGGCGCAGGAGACCAGCGCGCCGATCATTCCGGTCGCCATCGCCGGTACGGAGTCCATGATGCAGAAGGGGAGCCTTGCCATCCGCCCCGGGGTGGCTCAGGTGCGCTTCCTGCCGGTTGTGGAGTCGTCGCAGTATGCTACGCGCGAGCAGTTGATGCAGGCAGTCCGTGAGTCGATTGCTGCAGCTCTGCCGCCGTCGATGCAGCCAGCCGAATAGCGCGCTGGGCGCTACTTCACGATTGCGTTGTAGCCATCGGCCAACAGGCGCTGGCGCATGGCGTCCGCGTCCTTATGCGTGGCATAGGGGCCGAGCTGCACGTGCAGCAGCTTGTCCTGGGCGCCGTGCCGCACGGTGACGCTGTAGCCACGCTTCTTCAGCGTGGAGACCAGAATGTCAGCATCCTGCTGATGCGAGACCGCAGCAATCTGAACCACAAAGCTGCCTGTGGGGGTGGCCGGTGGCGGCGGTGGGGGAGCCTTCTCGGCTACCTTCTCGTCGTGACGGCTGGGCTTCCTGGACTCTTTGGCGGTGGGCTTCGGCTCCGTGGCCGGGGCTGGTGCAGGCGCAGCGCTGTCGGTCGGCACCGTCACGGCAGCCGTGCCGCTGCTGGAGTCTGAAGCGCCGGATGGATCGATCGGAGCCGCTGCCGCCGCACTCGCTGCCGCTGCGGCATTGGCAGCATCGTCGGACGGGGTAGCTGCGCTTTCGCCAGTGCTGCCTGCATCGGGCTTCTGGGCGCTGGTGCCATCGGGTGTGGTGTCGCCTGCCGGATGCGCCACCGCCTGTACCGACTTGCGGCCGACCGAGTAGCCAAAGCCGAAAAAGAGCGCGCAGATCAGCGCGAGTCCAAAGAAGATGCCCAGCACGGTCGTCATGCCGAGCGAGATCTCACGGTCCTGCAGCTCTCCATCCTGCGGAGTGGAGTAGCGATCATCCTCAAACGAGCTCTTCATGCCGTTCGCCCTGCCAGGTGTGGAGTGCGGCTAGAACTTCAGAAAGAAGCCGAAGCCGGGCTCAAAGGTATACGTATGCTGATTGATGGTCAGGTAGTTCTGGCCAAAGTCCGGTGCCTTGAAGAAGACCTGGCGAACCAGGACACGGACGCCAAAGTGGTTGGACAGCAGCATGTCATCCACGCCGGCCGAGTAGTAGTAGGCCATGCGTGCCTTTTCTGGCAGGCCCTGGCCACCGTTGGGCGTGGGCTTGAAGGCGATGGTGCCGGCGCCGGCCGAGACAAACGGCTTCAGCCCGAAGGCCTGCGGCGTGTGGAAGAGCCAGCCGAGCGTGTACTCGTTGGCCTTGGTCTGGGCACCGCCGATGACGTACTGCGAGAAGTTCTCCGTGTAGCGGGCGTAGCCGAAGTTGCCTTCCAGGCCCACCAGCGGAGAGCGCGTGTAGCGCAGCGTAGCCACCAGCCCGGTGGTCGTACTGGCCTTCTGGGTCAGCGGCTGCTGCACGTAGTTGGTGCCGGAGACGGACTTGGTGAGCTGGCCAACGCCGTCGATGGCAAAGTCAATGCGCGCGAGCTGACGGTCAAGCGGGGTGACGACAGCGGCGGCCTGTGCGTGGGCTGCAACTCCGGT
>JAGWNX010000119.1 GCA_028872955.1 Acidobacteriota bacterium | reverse complement strand
CGTCGATCTCAGCGTGCGCCTCGGCAGCCACCACGTTGGAGCGCGTGCCGCCCGCGATGACGCCAGGGTTGACGGTGAGTCCGCGCTTGAGATCCGTCATGCCGGCCACGGTCTCCACCAGCCGGGCCAGCTCGCGCACGGCGGAGTGGCCGCGCTCAAAGTCCACACCGGCATGCGCGGCCACGCCGGAGACGTGCAGCTCGTAGTGGCCCACGCCCTTGCGCGCCGTCTTGCAGGCCAGGCCCTGCGCAGGCTCCAGCACCAGCACGGCCTGCGCGGCCAGCGCCAGTCGTTCGGTAATAGGCCGCGAGACTGTGCTGCCAATCTCCTCGTCTGAGACCAGGAGCAGCGTCACCGGGCGGCGAATCTGCAGCGCGGCCAGGGTGCGCAACGCGGCCAGCGCCATGGCGACTCCGGCCTTCATGTCCAGCACGCCCGGGCCGTAGAGCGCACCCTCCTGGATGCGCAGGGGCATGGTGGCCAGGGTGCCCAGCGGCCACACGGTGTCCAGGTGTCCCAGCAGCAGCAGCGGCTTCTGCCGGGAGCGCGCCGGGCCGAAGCGCAGCTCCAGCACGTCGCCGAAGTGCCTCTGCCTGTATCGTTTGACGCGAGGAGCAAGCGGCGCCGCAAACTGCTGCACCAGGTCGGCGGCGGCGTTGACGGCTGCTGGCACGTCGCTGGGCGACTCCTGCTGCACCAGGGCGCGCAACTGCCGCTCCAGTTCGGGCAGCTCCGCAGGTAGATGGCTCAGAATGGCGCTGGTGACAGGCAACGTGGCAGGCGGCATGGCGCTAGAGTATCCCAGATTCCGCGCCGCATGGTCCGGTGTGGCAACGGGTGCTGCGAAATCCCGCCAACTGTGGCATTTTTGCCACAGCCGGGGTTAGCGCCATCCACGGTAACCTGCTACACACAGCAGGAGACGCAGCACTTGGCAGCAGCCCCGCACTACGAACGCACCATCGACTCTGAGCTGGAGTTTGTCGGCGTCGGACTGCACAGCGGCGCACCTGTCACCATGCGCCTGGTGCCGGCCCCGGCGGGCTCCGGCATCGTCTTCCGGCGCACCGATCTGGACAACTTCGAGATTCCGGCTACGGGCCGCAACGTGGCCAAGGTGAGCTATGCCACCAGCCTGATGCGTGGCAGCGTGCTCATCTCCACAACGGAGCACCTGCTGAGCGCGCTCATCGGCTATGGCGTGGACAACGTCATCGTCGAGGTAGACAACCTCGAGGTGCCGATTCTGGACGGCAGCGCTCTGCCCTACGTCCAGGCGATCGTCGCCTGTGGGGTGCGGCAGCAACGCCGCAAGCGCGAGTACCTCCGCATCCTGAAGGAGGTGGAGGTGCGCGAGGGAGACAAGTTTATCGGCGTCTATCCCGGCCCGGGCTACAGCATCGATTACTCCATCGACTTTCCGGCTCCCATCGGTCACGGCCGCTTTGTGGGCGATCTGGCCACGGGCGACTATGTGGAGCACATTGCTCCGGCCCGCACCTTCGGCTTCAAAGAAGACGAGGCCAAGCTGCGCAATATGGGCCTCATCCGCGGCGTGTCAGACGCCTGTGCCATCATCGTCTCCGCACAGGGCGTCGAAAACGGGCCGCTGCGTTTTGCAGACGAGTTTGTTCGGCACAAAGTTCTGGATCTCATCGGCGATCTGGCCCTGGCGGGTCGCAGAATCCAGGGCCGCGTCGTAGCGGAGCGTGCCGGTCATGCCATGCACACGGCGCTGGTGCAGCGGTTGCTGCGTGACCGCTCCGCGTGGGAGCTGGCCCACGGCTACGACGAGGAGCCCGAGGCGCAGCCGTCCTCTGCAAACGCCATGACACACCTGGCTGCTGTGCCGGCCAACGCCTAGCCCAACGCCGAGAGGGCACCATGAGTGAAGTTGCCGCCATCGCACTGGGTTCCAACCTTACCTCCGCTGCCGGAGATCGCGAGGCTACGCTCAACGCCGCCGTGCAGCGCCTGCGCAGCCTGGGTGAGGTGTTGCGGGTCTCCTCCTGGTACGACACCGCCCCCGTGGGCTATACCGATCAGCCCCGCTTTCTCAACGGAGCCCTGCTGCTGCGTACCGAGCTGGAGCCTGCCGCGCTGATGCGGCAACTGCTGCAGCTTGAGCGCGAGATGGGCCGTACCCGCACTGGCATTGTGCCCAAGGGGCCGCGCGTCCTCGACCTGGACCTGCTGCTCTACGGCTCGCGCGTGCTCTCCAGTGCGGAGCTGGTGCTGCCTCATCCGGCCATGGCCGAGCGCTTGTTTGTGCTGGAGCCGCTGGCCGAGATTGCGCCCAAGATGTTGCACCCGGTGCTGCGACGCACCGTGGCCGACCTGCTGCAGCGCCTGCAACACGCGCCTTAGCGGATCCGCTGCCGTTACTTTTTGCCGGCCTTATAGCTGGACTCGATCTTCGCCCCGGCGGCGTCCAGAATACCCTTCGACTCACCGGCAAACTGCCCCGTCGGTGCCAGCGCCAGATACTTCTGGTAAGCCTCCAGGCATCCGGGCGGCAACACCAGCTTCTGCGTCTTGCTGTCCACCGTGGCCTTGGTGGCCAGCGCCTGGCCTTTGAAGTAGTAGAGCACCGCCCGATTCGGGTCCACGGCAAGTGCCTTCTCCGCCGCTGCCAGCTGCCGGTCGCTGTCGCCCTTCTGGTAGAAGAGGATCGCCTCGTTGCCGTAGTAGAGCGCCGCCTTGGCGGGGTTGGCTGCAACGGCGTCATCGTAGGCCTTCTGCGCCTCGCCGGGCCGCTGCGTCTGGATGTAGATCTCGCCCAGGCTGCTATAAGCCATGCCCGCAATCTCGGGCAGCAGCTTGGTCTCTGCGGCCACCGCGTGCCCAACGGTGTTGCGGCTCATGTGGGTGGCGTCGGTGCCGGTGGGGCCGGTGCCGTAAAAGTCCTCGGCGTGGCGCAACTTCTCGTTGGCAGGGTCCTTATCCAGCACCTTCAGAAAGGCCTGCTCGGCCTCAGGATACTTCTTCAGGCCAATCTCCGCGGTACCCAGCTCCACGTAGGTCAGCCGGGCCTCGGGGTAGGCGGCAATATCCTTCTGCATCAGCGCCTCGGCGTCGTCAAACTTCTTCGCCTGGTTGTAGGCACGCGCTGTGGTCAGGTCTGCGTTCACCGCCGCGTACTGTGTGTTGGAGTGCAGGATGGCGGCATTCTTGCTCTTCTGGTCCTCGACGCGCTTGCGCTCCTCGGGCGAGAGGTGCGCCAGAAACTCCGCGCGCGACATATCGACGTCCTGCGCCTTGTCGGCACCATCAGCCACCACCACGCCGGTCACCATGTCTACCATCTGGCCGGGCGGCGTGTCGGCTTTGCGGTACACCAGCGCGTAGGTGCCGGGCGGCACATCGGCGCTGCTGAAGTCGCCGGACGGGCCCACCGGAATGGTCGCGACAGCGGTGTGGCCGCCATCCAGCGACAGCGCGACGGTTCCGCCCGCAACAGGAGTCCCGGCGGGGTCCAGCACACGGCCATGCAGCTTGCCGTGTCCGGTCTGAGCAAAGGTTGAAAGCGAGAGCAACAGGCTGGCGGTGATGACGGAGGCAGCGAAACGCACGATAGATTTCCCGACCTTTCGACTCTGCATGGTACGTGCCCGGCAATGGTGCCACAGGCGGCGCGGGGTGGTCGAGGGAATTCGGAGGAGGGCAAAAGGTCAAGCTGCGCTGCGAGAGGACCGCTCCTTAGACGGCTACTATCATCGGTTCGGCTGAGCAACCGAAGAAGAGTGTTTAGCTATTGTCAGTAAGAATGATCTTCAGGCATAAGATGTGTTGAAGGAGGTGGATTTTGGGCGAAATTTGTAGCACCGCTGACGCACTTCTTTTCGAAATTGCGAGCTGTAAGGTAGCCTGTCTTCAGCTCGAGCATCAAGATGGTCAAAGTCCTTGTGCCAAAATCGTGGCATCTCAGGGAGTCAACACATGGTCAACCTTCCAGGTCCCAGAGCCGTGGAGCGGAAGCCTCGTAGCTGCCCCTATACTGTTCCTCAGTTCCAATCCGAGCATCAGTAAAGTAGAAGTCTATCCGACAGGTTCTTGGCCCGAGTTTGAATTACCAAAATTCTTTAACGAGCGGTTTGCAGGTGTTCGGATTCGCAATGGAAATGAAGCCCTGAGTCTCGATGGTACCTACGGGAAACCAGTGAAGTATTGGTCGAGCATTCGCAATCGCGCGACGGAACTTCTGAACAGAACCGCCAAGCCCGGAGAAGACTTTGCTCTGTCTGAGATTGTTCATTGCAAGTCGGAGAGAGAGAAGGGAGTTCCAGAGGCGATAAACGAGTGCGCAGAACGGTATCTGATACGTCTTCTGTCCTGTTCTGGAGCTGCTGTGTTGGTGCTTGTTGGAAGGAAGGCTCTCAAATATT
>JAGWNX010000118.1 GCA_028872955.1 Acidobacteriota bacterium | reverse complement strand
GCCGCTGACCACGCAGCCGGAGGTGCGTCTGGCGCTGCGGCCGCGCCGATGGTCGCCGGTCGAGACAGGCTGCTGCTGGACTTTGGCTGGCGTTTTCACTTCGGCGATGCAAACGATTACACGCGCGACTTCGACTTCGGCAGCGCCGGAGCAGGTAACTATCAGAAGACCGGCAACTTCATGCCCGCCGCTTCGCTTGCGTTTGATGACTCGGACTGGCGCTCGATCCAGCTGCCGCACGACTGGGCCGTCGAACTGCCCTACGTCAACGACCCCGAGCTGCAGAGTAAGGGATTCCATCCGCTGGGACGCAAGTACCCCGCCACCAGCGTCGGCTGGTACCGGCGCGTCTTCCCGCTCGCTGCGGACGACGCCGGCAAGCGAATCACGCTGGAGTTTGACGGCGTCTATCGCAACGCCATGGTCGTCTTCAACGGCTTCTACATCGGTCGGCACAGCGGCGGGTACGACCCCTTCCGCTTCGACGTCACCGACTTCGCCACGCCCGGCCAGCCGAACGTCTTGCTGGTGCGGGTAGACGCCACGGAGAGCGATGGCTGGTTCTACGAGGGCGCGGGCATCTACCGCCACGTATGGCTCGTCAAGACTGCTCCGGTTCACGTTCGTCGCTGGGGCACGTTCGTACGGTCCGATGTGACACCCACGGGAGCCAGACTCTCCATCCTGACCGAGGTGGAGAACGACGGCGAGTCAGCCACTCGGCCACGCATCCTCTCGACCGTGCTGGATCCCGCTGGCCGCGTCGTCGCGAAGGAGGTGAGCGCGCCTGCCGCTTTGCCCGCCGGGGAGCAGATCAGCTACAACCAGCAGATCAGCGTGCCTGATCCCAAGCTCTGGTCGCTCGAGGTCCGGCATCGCTATCAGCTCGTGACCGAGGTGCAGATCGACGGCCAGACGGTCGACCGTTACGTGACGCCCTTCGGCATCCGCTCGATCCGCTTCGATGCCGAGCGAGGCTTCCTGCTGAACGGCGTTCCGGTCAAGCTGCGCGGTACCTGCAACCACCAGGACCACGCCGGCTTGGGAGTCGCCCTGCCCGATGCTGTGCATCGTTATCGTATGCGTGCCCTGCAGCAGATGGGTTGCAACGCGCTGCGTACCTCCCACAACCCACCCACGCCCGAGCTGTTGGACGTCTGCGACGACCTTGGCATCCTGGTCTTTGACGAGACCCGCATGATGTCCTCGAATCCGGAGGGGCTACAGCAGTTTGCCAACCTCATCCGTCGCGACCGCAACCATCCCAGCGTCATCCTGTGGTCCATGGGCAATGAGGAGATTCAGGCCAATACGGAGCGTGGCGTCCGCATCCTGAGCGCCATGAAGGCAGTGGCCTACCGGCACGACGGCTCACGCATGGTCTCCATCGCGCCGACGATTGCGATCGGGACCGGCGGACTGGCCGTCTGCGATGTGGTCGGGTACAACTACATGGACCCGGGTGCCGAAGCCTTCCACAAGGCGCACCCGGAGCGTCCGGTGATGGGCACGGAGAACGTCAGCGCGGTAGGCACGCGCGGCATCTACATCACCGATCCGGCCAAGGGGTTTGTCGCCTCCTACGACGTGTACACCACCTCAGGCCGCGCCTCGGCCGAGGGTTGGTGGCGATTTGTCGCAGAGCGGCCGTGGCTGGCCGGCGGCTTTATCTGGACCGGCTTTGACTATCGCGGCGAGCCCTCGCCCAACGGCTGGCCGAACATCAGCTCGCAGTACGGCGTGCTGGACACCTGCGGCTTCCCGAAGGACAGCTACTACTACTACCAGGCCTGGTGGACCGATCAGCCCGTACTGCATCTGTTTCCGCACTGGAACTGGCCGGGGTACGAGGGCAAGCAGATCGCCGTGTGGGTCTACTCCAATCTCGATCAGGTCGAGCTCTTCCACAATGGCAAGAGCCTCGGCGCCAAACCAGTGGAGCGCAATGGCCACGTGGCCTGGACCGTGACCTACGCCGCGGGAACGTTGGAGGCGCGCGGCTGGAAGGGTGGACGTCAGGTGATGGCGACGCGACGGGACACCACCGGCGCTGCCGCCAAACTGGTGCTGCGGGCAGACCGCGAGCGCCTGGCTGCCGATGGCGAAGACGTAGCCATGTTTGCCGTGGAGGTGCAGGACGCAAGCGGTCGCACCATGCCGATTACAGACAACCTGGTCAGCTTTCGCGTCTCCGGACCGGCGACCTTGCTGGGCACCGGAAACGGCGACCCGACCGACCAGGCCCCCGATAAGGGCAGTGAGCGCAAGGCCTTCTCCGGGTACTGCATGGCGCTGGTGCAGTCCACCAAGCAGGCAGGCAGCATCACGGTAGAGGCCAGCTCGCCGGGGCTGACTGCAGCTACGGTCACAGTGCAGAGTGAGCAGGCACAGCTGCGCCCGCAGGTGGAGGTCTGGTCCCGCAGCATTCCCCAGGGCCCCGGTGTCACCGGCCTGTGGCGTGCTGGCGAGCCCGGTGCTGCAGACATTGCCGCGCGCATCTTTGGTGCGGCGCAACTCTTCACCCTGCAGCAGGAGGGCGAGACCTTGACGGGATTTATGGAGGGCGCGGGCGGCATGTTTGGCGGCGGCGACCAGCCCACACCCATCAGCCAGGGAACGATCGCCGGAGACCACATCCACTTTGTCGCAGGGCTTAACACCTTCGACGGCATCGTGCACTCGGACTCGATTGAACTGCACCGCACAGTCAAGATTCCGTTTGTGCGAACCACGCCCAAGGTGATGCCCAATCCGCCTGCGATTGGCCCGGCACCGGATGACTCAGACCCCTCGATCAACTTCGGCGGTATGGCTGCGGCCGGCACTCCGCTTCGCCTGCAGCGGACGAAACGCTGAGCCGACCGGTACAGCAGCCCGGTGCAGGGGAGGGCATGTGCTCTGCTATCGTGGTCTGCGGAGAAGCATACGTATGTCAGGTCTTCGGGATCGGTTGGGTTGGGCCATCGTGCTGGTTGGCGCACTGGTGGCGAGGCAGGCTGCGGGCGCGCAGTCGCTGACCCTTGCCACGGCGCAGGGCGCAGTGCATGGCAAGCTGGTGAACCAGGGCAGTGTCCGCGCGTTTCTGGGGATTCCGTACGCTGCTCCGCCGGTAGGCCCGCTGCGCTGGCAGGCACCGCAGCCGCCCGCCGCGTGGCATGGGGTGCGCGATGCGACCCACTTCGCGGCGCGCTGCGAGCAGCCGACCATCTGGAAGGACTACCTGTTTCTGGATCATGGAGCCAGCGAGGACTGCCTCTACCTGAACGTCTACACCCCCGCTGCGGCCGCGCCCGGCAAGCGCCTTCCGGTCATGGTCTGGATCCACGGCGGCGGCTACACGGCTGGTGCGGGGTCTGAGCCGCGCTACACGGACTCGCAGCTGCCCGGGCACGGCGTGGTGCTGGTCACGCTCAACTATCGTCTGGGAGTCTTCGGCTTTCTGGCCTCGACCGGCCTGGCCCGGCAGAACGGCGGCGCGGCCGGCAACTATGGCCTGATGGACATGGCAGCCGCGCTGCAATGGGTGCAGCACAACATTGGCCGCTTTGGCGGAGACGCGCACAACGTGACGATCTTTGGTGAGAGCGCAGGCTCCTGGGCCGTCAGCACGTTGATGGCAGCGCCCTCGACCTTCGGCCTCTATGCCAAGGTGATCGGCGAGAGCGGTGCCTCGTTTACCGGGCTGCTCGGCGCAGACCCCCTGGACAAGCGAAGCAGTCGGGATGAGGCATGGGTGGAGTCGCTCGGCGTGCACAGCGTGGAGCAGTTGCGCGCGCTGCCGGCAGCGACCATTCTGACCGCCGCGGCCAGCAAGCCTGTCGGCTGGTTCTCCCCCGTCGTCGATGGCCAGTTCCTGCCGGCATCCCCGTCGGCGACGTTTGCCCAGGGCAAGCAGGCGCATGTTCCACTGCTTGCAGGCTGGAACCACGATGAGCGCACGGCAACGCTCTCCAAAGGCATGACGGTTGCCAAGTGGCAGGCTTTTGCGCAACAGACCTACGGCGCGCGCGCTGCCGCTTTTCTGGCTGCCTTTCCCGCAGGCTCGGACGAGGAGGCCGTGCACTCGGCGGACGCCTACACCACGGCGCAGTTCATCGGCGAGGCCACCTGGCAGTGGATCGAGGCCCATACCCACACCGGTGCCGCGCCGGTCTACCGCTACCGCTTTGACCTGGCCTCCCCGCCCAGCGAGGTGCACCCCGAGGGCAAGTACGCCTTTCACTCCGCGGAACTTGAGTACGTCTTCGGCACCCTGGATACCCGGCGTGGCGCCACCTGGCGGCCAGAGGACCGCAAGCTGAGCGAGCAGATGATGGAGTATTGGACGAACTTTGCACGCAGCGGAGACCCCAACGGCGCCGGGCTGCCGCAGTGGCCACGCTACGATCAGCAGCACCAGC
>JAGWNX010000057.1 GCA_028872955.1 Acidobacteriota bacterium | reverse complement strand
CCTCGGCCTCGCGGTCAAGGCATACGACTGAACCCGAGAACTGGGGCATCCCTGCCAGCAGTCGCTCTTCGGTCAGCATCATGGCGATCTCGGCGTCCTGCACCACCAGGCTGAGCCGCTCTGCCGGATAAGCGGGGTCAAGCGGGATGTAGGCTGCCCCAGACTTCTGCACGCCGAGCAGCGCCACCATCATGGGCACGGAGCGCTCCAGGTAGATGCCAACGCGATCCCCCTGGCGAACGCCGCGCGCGCGCAACATGGCTGCCAGTTGATTGGCCTGCTGGTTCAGCTCCTGATAGGTCAGCCTGGTGTCGTCGCAGATCACGGCTGTGGCATGGGGTGCGCGCCAGACCTGCTGCTCAAATAACTGGTGCACCGTCGTAAAGTGCGGATACTCCCGGGTCGTCTTGTTCCAGCCGAAGAGCAGCTGCTCGCGATCTTCGGCGCGCTGCAGTGCAAGCTCGGCGACGGGGATATCCGGCTGCTGAACCGCACTCTCCAGCAACGCACCGTAGTTCTCCAGCATCCGGTCGATGGTCTCTGCGTTGTACAGGTCTGTGTTGTACTCCAGAGCACAGCGCAAGCGTCCCTGATCCTCGGCGACGTTCAGGATCAGATCGACCTTGGCCGCGCCGCTGGCCGCGCTATAAGGCACGGACTGCAAGGAGCCGAAGGTACTGCCACGCTGAAAGGCATTCTGCTGGATCAGCATGACCTGGAAGAGCGGCGAACGGCTGGTGTCGCGTGGCGGATTCAACTCCTCCACCAGCTTCTCAAACGGAACGTCCTGGTTGGCAAAGGCGTTCAGCGTCGTCTCGCGAACGCTGTGCATCAACTGCTGGAAGGTCTGGTTGCCCGGGACCTGATTGCGCAGCACCAGCGTGTTGGCGAAGTAGCCGATCAGCTTCTCCGTCTCAGCGTGGTGGCGGCCGGCGATTGCAGTACCGATGACGATGTCGTACTGGCCGGAGTAGCGCGCCAGCAGCACATCAAACGCTGTCAGCAATGTAATGAAGAGGGTTGCGCCCTGCGCCCGGCTCAGCTCCTTCAGGCGCTCCAGCAGATGCGCCGGAAACAGCACAACCTGTTTGGAGCCGCTGAACGTCTGCATTACAGGACGCACGCGATCCGTGGGCAGATCGATGGCCAGCGGGGCCCCGGCCATGTGCTGTCGCCAGTAGCCCAACTGACGCTCCAGCGCGCCCGCTTCGAGATACCGCTTCTGCCAGACGGCGTAGTCCGCATAGGTGAGCGGCAGTGGCGGCAGTGGCGAAGACTCGCCCTTGCGGAATGCCTCGTAGAGCAACACCAGTTCATTGGTCACCACACCCAGCGACCAGCCGTCGCTGATGGCGTGATGCAGATTGATCATGAAGACGTGGTCTTCTGCCGCCAGGCGCACCAACAACACGCGGAAGAGCGGCGGCACAGCGAGATTGAACGAGCTGCCCGCTTCGGCACGCACCAGAGCCTGTGCCTTCTCCTCACGCTCGGCCACGGGCAGATCACTCAGATCCACCTCCGTGAGTGGCGTCGGCAACGAAGGGACGATGATCTGCACCGGCTGCTCACCCTGCACGGCAAAGCAGGTACGCAGCGATGGCTGGTGCTCCATCATCGCCTCAATCGCCCGCACCAGGGCCGCGCGATCCAGCGGACCGGTCAGCCGCATGGCCATGGGCACGTTGTAGAACGAGCTACCCGGCTGCAACTGATCCAGGAACCAGAGCCGCTGCTGCGCGAACGAGAGCGGCGCGGCCTCTCCGGATTGCATCGCAACCAGGGGAGACTCCACCGGGGTGTTGTCTTCGCGGACCAGCGCAGCAACCCGCGCTGCCATCTCGGCCAGCGTTGGGGCCTCAAAGACGACGCTCAGCGGCAGCGGAACATGCAGCGCCTGACGGATGCGCGCCACGACCTTGGCAGCAAGGAGTGAGTGGCCGCCGAGCTCAAAGAAGTTCGACTCCGGGGTTATCTCGCCCGTCTTCAGCACCTCGGCCCAGACGTTGGCGATCATCTCCTGCACCGGGCCATCCATGGGCTGACGCGCCACCGGTGCCTCTGCCATGGGCGATGGCAGCGCTTTGCGATCGACCTTGCCGTTGGGCGAGAGCGGCATACGCTCCAGCACAACCACAGCCGCAGGCACCATGTACTCCGGCAGGTTCTGCTTCACCCAGGTGCGCATCTCGGGCACAGAGAGCGAGGCACCTGCGTGGAAGACGACGTAGGCCACCAGTCGCTTGTCGCCATCCTCATCCTCGCGCGCCATCACAACAGCTTCGCGGACGGCCTCCAGCTGCGAGAGTACGGTCTCGATCTCGCCCAGCTCAATGCGATAGCCTCGCACCTTCACCTGGTGGTCAATGCGGCCTGCAAACTCGATGCGCCCGTCTGGCAGGTAGCGGCCCAGGTCGCCGGTACGGTAGACGCGCGCGTCGGGCCGACCGCGGAACGTATCCGGGATAAATTTCTCTGCCGTTAGCTCTGGCTGGTTGAGATAGCAACGCGCGACGCCATCGCCGCCGATAAGAATCTCCCCCGGGACTCCAATAGGCACCGGATGCCCCTCAGAGTCCACCAGATAGACCTGCGTGTTGGCCAACGGGCGACCGATCGTAATGCGGTCGGCGCGAGAGGTGAGCCGCTGATAGGTCGACCAGACGGTCGTCTCCGTGGGACCGTAGAAGTTGTAGAGCGGCACGCCCGGTGCGGCATCCATCAGGCGGCCGAACAGCTCTGCCGGCAACGGCTCTGCGCCAATGCAGCGGATGACCTCGTGGCCTGTGTACCCTGCATCCAGCAGCAGCGACCACGTGGTGGGCGTGGCATGGACCAGCGTGGCACCGTGGCGGCGAAGAAAGCTGGCCAGCGCTTCTCCATCTGCGGGCAGATGCCGCCTGCCGAGTGCGACCTTGCCGCCGGAGACCAACGCCAGATACAGCTCTGGCACAGACATATCGAACGCAAAGCTGGCCAGCGCAGGAAACACACCCTGCTCGTCAAAGCGCAATTCGGCGCGCATCCACTCCAGCAGGTTGACGACGCCGCGATGCTTCAGCTCGACGCCCTTGGGCTTGCCCGTGGAGCCTGAGGTGAAGATGACGTAGATGCTGTCCTCGGCCGTCACCGGCGTCTGCGGATTCGTCTCTGGGCAAGCGGCCAGGCGGTCGTGGTCCGTCGCGTGGTTCTCATCCAGGCACAGGACCGGGCACGCCGGTGCGGCCAGCAACGGCAGCAGATCCTGCATGGTGACCAGGCAGCTGACACCGGCAGCCTCCAGCGTGGCGCGGATGCGCTCGACCGGATACGCGGGGTCCAGTGGGACATAGGCTGCGCCAGCTTTCTGAACGCCGAGCAGGCCAACAAACATGGCCAGCGAACGCTCCAGAAAGAGACCCACGCGCTGACCTGTTCCAACGCCAAGTTGCAGCAGCAGATGCGCTAACTGATTCGCGCGGCGGTTCAGCTCGGCATAGGTGATGGTCGCCTCATCGGTGGCCACGGCTATGGCCTGCGGCCGCGCTGCAGCTTGCTGCTCAAACAGAAGGTGGACGCAAAGCGCCTCAGGATACGCCTGCGCGGTCGCGTTCCAGGTCTCGAGCAGCTGCGTGCGCTCCGCCGCGGTCAGAATCTGGTAGTGCGAGAGCGGACGGCTCGTGTCCTGCAATACCTCTGCGAGCAACTGCCGATAGTGGCCGAGGATGCGCTCAATCGTCGTCTTGTCGTAGAGGTCCGTGTTGTACTCAAACTTACCGTGGTAGCCGTCGCTGTGCTCTTCCAGGTAGAGCGAGAGATCGTACTTGGAAGTATCACCAGAGCCGGCGAAGAACTCGACCTCAAGGTCATCCAGATGAAAGCTGCCACCCGGAGTGTTGCGCTGCGAGAACAGCACCTGGAAGAGCGGGCTATGACTGAGTGAGCGCTCGGGGTGCAGCTCCTGCACGAGTTGCTCAAAAGGCGTCTCCTCGTGCGCGTACGCAGCCAGCGCGGTCTCGCGAACGCGCGCCAGCAGCTCGCGCAGCGTGGGGTCACCCTCCAGCCGGGTGCGCAGGGTCAGGGTGTTGGCAAACAGGCCGATGATGCCCTCAAGCTCCGGGCGGGTGCGATTGGCGATCGGCGTACCGACGACGATGTCCTGCTGGCCGGTGTACCGCGCCAGCAGCAGTTGAAACACCGCCAGCAGCAGCATAAACGGCGTGACGCTCTCTGCCTGGCTGCACTGCTTGACCTGCTGGGTGAGCTCTGCAGACAGCCGAAAGTGCAGCGAGTGGCCGTTGAAGGTCTGCACTGCGGGCCGGGGCCGATCTGTCGGAATCTCGAGGCTGGCGGGTATGCCTGCCAGTTGCTGCTTCCAGTAGTCGAGCTGGCGGCTCAGGTACTCGCCGGTCAGGTTCTGCTGCTGCCAGATCGCGAAGTCCGCGTACTGGATTGGCATCTCCGGCAGCGCAGCCTCCACGCCCTGCCGAGCGGCGCGATAGAAAGCATCCAGCTCACGCACCAGGATGCTGCGCGACCAGCCATCAAAGATGATGTGATGCGTGGTGAGCAGCAGCACATGGTCCTGCGTGCCGAGCTGCAGCAGGCTGGCGCGCAGCAGCGGCGCGGAGTCCAGCGACATGGGGGTTTCGGCCTCGCGCTGCATCCACTGCCGCGCCTGCTGCTCTGCAGCCGATGGTTCAAGATGCGATAGGTCGTGACGTGTCAGCTCCAGGTGCGCAGCGGCGTGAACCACCTGCACCGCCTCGCCCTCGGTGGCCTCAAAGTGCGTGCGAAAGATCTCGTGCCGGGCAACGATGCCGTTCAGACTGGCTGCCAGCGCAGTCGCATCCAGGGGCCCGCGAATCCGCAGAGCCCACGGGATGAGATACGACGTTGAGCCCGGCGAGAGCTGATCGAGAAACCACAGGCGTAGCTGGGCAAACGAGACCGGAAATCGGTACGTCTCGCCCGACAGCTGCGACTGGGCCGTTGCACCTGGAAGTGAGTTCGTCATGGATCCTCTACGACTAGTTGACGAAGACAGGCGGAGCAGGATGAATCATGTCCCCGAGCGCAACCACGATCTTGCGGGGCGGAGTGTACGAGTCGCGAGCATGCGCCACCAGCATGTTGTCCAGGCTGACCAGGTCGCCCTTCTGCCACTGGAAGCGCACGCTGTACTTCTCATACACCTCGCCAATGTGATCCATTACGGAGTCCTCGATGGGAGAACCGTCGCCGTAGTAGACGTGGCGTGGCAGGTCTTCGCGCTTGAAGATCGCCAGCAGCGAGTCGCGCGTCTCCGGGTCAAGGCAATGAACATGGTGAAGCTGTACCTGATTGAAGAAGGTCTTCTCGCCGGTCTTCGGATGCACCAGCACGCCCTGGCAGCGTTGGCTCACGCGCAGGTCGTTCGCACCGTGCCACTCACAGGTCATTCCGGCCTTGCGGCAGGACTCCTCAACCACGGCGCGATCTTCCGTGCCAAAGAAGCGCTCCCAGCTTACGTCGAGGCCCTGGGAGAAGTTGCGGGTGTACAGCAAGCCCAGGCGCTCAAACTTGTCTGCGACCACGGGGTCGAGGTTCTGATACACCGTACGGCAGTCCACAATGGGCGTCGCTCCGCCTTCCTTAGCGACCGTCACGCAGAAGAAGTTAATCTTCGCGGCCCAGTAGCTCATGTGCGAGCCCTCGTTGTGATACAGAATCTTCTTGTCCTCAGGGTACGGGGTAGAGGTGTACACCTTGCCGGCGACGCCCTCGCGAGGCAGGTCACCGTACTCGGCGTAGAGCTCGCTGCAGATCGACGAGGCGACACGCTCGAAGTCTGGCGCACCCTGCAGGTTGAAGTTGCGGAACAGAATGCCACCGTGCTTGTAGAGCTTCTGCTCGATGTACTCGCGGTTGTTGCGTGCCCAGTCGGCAAGATCAACCTGGTCGGCAGCAGGCTCCATAATGAGCGGCAAGGGGCGATCCTGCAGCAGGCTCTCGCGAACGGGGTTGAAGGTGGCAAGATTGACAGCCTGGCGCCGGATGGGGCCCATGCTCTTCTTTGGCAGCGTGGACATAACGTCCTCCTACAGAGATTCTGAGTCGTATCAGTTTGAGGCCCAGCGATGATGTATCGCTCAATAAGAACGGGCGATCGTGCCTTCCGTTACAGTGTAATTTTGCACGGATTTTTCATTCTTTGCAGTCGCTATTTTGCACATTTCCCTAGATTTGCCCCAAAAGTTGCACCCCTCTCGCCTGGTGGGGAATGCGCTTGTACTGCAACCCGTTTGGTCTCACCAGCGGAGTGTCGGCCAGGTCACTTGGACGACGTTCGGTAGGCCTCGCGCGAGGCACGTCCAATCGTCTGATGCTGGGGCGCAACGGCAACCGTCGAGGCGTCCACGAGCGCGGCAAACTGCTGCAGCACAGGTGCCTCAAACAAGGCACGCAGCGCAATCTCTACGTTGAAGTGTTGCCGCACCCGCGAGACCACCTGCGTGGCCATGAGCGAGTGTCCGCCAAGCGCAAAGAAGTTGTCATCGGCGCTGATGCGCGGACGCCCCAGCACCTGCTGCCAGATAGCCACCACGGCCTGCTCCGTAGGCGTCGCTGCCTCCAGAAAGGCGCGCTCCAGTACAGCGGGCTCCAACGCCAGCAACGCTTTACGATCGACCTTGCCGTTGGCTGTCAGCGGCAGCTTCTCCAGAAAAAAGATCTCTGCGGGAATCATGGCGTCTGGCAGTTGCTGGCGCAGCGACTCCAACACCTGGTCTCGTGTCAGCGCATACTGCGATGGCACCGTGTACGCGGCGATGCTCTTCTCTCCGGTGGCCGAGGTGCGCACGGCGACCGCCGCGTCCTTGACGCCCGGCACATGCAGCAGTGCCGACTCCACCTCACCCAGCTCGATGCGATAGCCGCGCACCTTCACCTGATCGTCTGAGCGACCAAGAAACTCCACCATCCCCTCGGTGCCCGGCACAAAGCGTGCCATGTCGCCGGTGCGATACATGGTTGCAACGGCTACAAACGGATTGGGCACGAAGCGCTCGGCGGTCAACTGCGGCTGCCCCAGATAGCCCGCCGTTACGCCGTCGCCTGCGAGGTACAGCTCGCCGGCCACACCTTCCGGAACGGGCTCAAGGTAGGCGTCCAGGATGTAGCCCCGGGTGTTGGCCAGCGGTCGTCCGATGGGAACTCCCGCCGTGGCAATGGCAAGTGTCTGATCAACCGGCACAGCCAGCGAGCCCACAGTCGTCTCGGTCGGGCCGTAGTGGTTGATCAGCTGACAGGTTGCGCCACTGGCCAGGATCTCGTCCACCAGGGCACGTTGCAGCAGTTCGCCACCGGTGATGAGATAGCGCCGGGGCAGCACCTGCGCCGCCTCCTGACTACGGAAGAGCGCCGCCAGGTGCGAGGGCACAATCTTAAGCACGTCATAAGGATGCCGGCGCTGGTAGGCCGCCAGTTGGGCGGAGTCGGTCGCGATGTCGTATGGAACCACGTGCAGGCATCCGCCCGAGAGCAACGCCGGAAAGATGGCGGTGTTGCCGAGGTCTGCACCCAGGGTAGAGACGGAGGCAAAGTGCAGCCCGTCAGGATACTGCGCGAGTTGCAGCAGCTCACGGATCGCCCAGGTGTAGTTGACCAGGTTGCGATGGCGCACGGCGACGCCCTTGGGCTGGCCCGTAGAGCCCGAGGTGTAGAGCACGTAAGCCAGACCCTCCGGCGTCGTCACCGGCTCAGGATTGCTGATGGGCAAGGCGGCCAGCGACTGCGCTGCATCCTCCAGCACCACGGACAAGCCGGTCCCTGCAGGGCCAAACGTCTGTGGCAGGTGCGCGGCAAACTGGCGCTCTGTAATCACCGCAGTGGCAGGCTGAAGCTGTTGCGCAAGTCGCGCGGTGGGATGATCGGGCGAGAGCACCACATAGGCTCCGCCCGCCTTCAACACAGCCAGCATGGCGACGATAACGCGAGTCGAGCGGTCCAGACACAGCCCGACGACTGAGCCCTCTGCCACGCCTGCCGCACGCAGGGCGTGAGCCAGCTGGTTGGCCTGCTCGTTCAACTGCGCGTAGCTCAGTGCCTCTTCTCCACAGCGAACCGCAGGCCGATGCGGGGTGGCGTGCGCCTGCTGCTCAAAGAGTGCCGTGACGGTCTGCTGCGGATACGGCGCGGCGGTCTGGTTCCAGGTCGTCAGCATGCGCTCGCGCGTTGCCGGGCTAAGCACCGGCAGGCGTGCGACAAGCTGCTGAGGCTGGGCCAGTGCAGCGGCCAGAAGCGTCTGCACGACCTCGGCAACCTGGGCGATCGCACGCTCGGAATAACGTGTCGGATCATACTGCAGTGCGAGCGTCCTCTCTGCCGCCAGTTCGCAGGCGTTAAGCTGCAGCTTGGCACCGGCCACCTGGGCCGAGAGCGCCAGCGTTTGCAGGGAGAAGTGCGCCACCTGCGCAGGCAACTGACTGGCCTGGTAGCAGAACCCCACGGCCGCATCCTGGGTAAAGCTCGTCTCCGGGTTTAGATACTCCTGCAGGCCGGTCGCCTCGGCCAGCGCCGTGCGCGCCTGCCCGACGATCTCGTCGAAGCGCGGATTGCCATCAAAGCGCAGGTGGAGCGGCACCTGGCGCGAGATCAGACCGACGGCCTCGGTCAACTCGTCATACTCGCGATTCGGCATCACGACGCCTGTCGCCAGCTGTGTCTTACCGGTCAGTCGGTGCAGCGCCGCCTGCCAGACTGCCAGCAACAGCTGCTCTGGTGTGGCCTGCAAGGCGAGCGCAGCGCTCTTCATCGCCTGCTGTGTTGCCGGTGCCAGCAGCACGGGTTGGAGCGCGTAGTGGCGGTGTGCAGGCGGCGCGTCGCTGGCTGGGGCGGGTAGCTCCTCGGGCAGCTTGAGCCATTGCTCACCGGAGGCAGCGCGCTGCTGCCAGAGCGCTCTGCCCTGCTCTGCCGCCTCGTCGTCCGAGGTCAACAGCTCGCTCTGCCACTGAGCAAACTGGACGTAGCGCAGCGGCTCCTCGGCAGCAATGGCGGGGGTCAGCAGCTCCACCACAATGCGCTCCAGACTGGCGGCATCGGCTGCCAATGCAGGTGCGGTGAGCGCCAGGACATGCTGCCCCGCAGCCAGCTGGGCCACACCCAGCCGTAGCAGCGGACCGGTCTCAAGATCAAAGGGAGCGCTGGCCTGCGCATTCAGGACACTCTGTGCCGTCTGCAGGGGCGAGGCGAGCGCAGGTCGCTGTTCCACCACAGCAGGCAGCGACGGCTGCACCACCTGGAACGGCGTCTTCATGCCAGCGGAACGGCGGAAGACGGTGCGCAGCGACTCGTGACGCGCGATCACGGCGTCCAGGGACTGCAACACGGCATCGAACGCAAGCGGCCCTTCGACGAGAACGGCGATCTGCGCCAGGGGCTCCAGACCGGTGGTCTGCTGCGCCAGCCAAAGCTGTGCCTGCTGGGGTGAGAGAAAATATGCGGCTGCGCTTGCTGTTTCCATGCGTGTACGGTCCAATCCTCAGAGTTTACCGGCGCTGTCACTGCGGATGCTGGGCCCAGGGGATGCTGCGCTCCGGTGTGACAGCGGTCTTCAGATAGCACTGAAACACAGCGTCTTCGCCGTGGCAATCCCCCCCATGTGGGGGATGCTCCGTGTTCATCTGGCCTGGGGGTCGCGCCCGGCCTGCACGGAACGCAGTGCTGGAAGCTGCGCCATGGGGAGATCTGGCTCGCCCAGCAGTTCTGCCAGCAGATGCTGGAAGGCCGTGACCATCCACGCGATGGTCTCCGGACGCCAGAGATCGACACAATACTCCAGGTAGCAGGCCTCGCCTGCGGAGGACTCCATCTCAAGCGCCAGGTCAAACTTCGATGTCCCATTGTCCAGATACTCGACGCGCTCGGCCTGGATGCCCGGCAGCGCCAGCGTGGGATACGGCTCTGCCGGGGCGCGAAAGTTCACCTGAAAGAGAGGGGTACGGGAGGGGTCGCGCGGAGGCCTGACCACCTCAACCAATCGGTCGAAGGTCAGGTCAGAGTTGCGAATAGCGTCGCGGATGACGAGGCTGACGTTCTTCATCAGGGCGCGGAAGGAGTCCTGCGGAGAGAACCGGACACGCAGCACCAGCGTGTTGACGAAGAAGCCGATCACGTCGTCGACGCCGGAGCAGCGCGGAAACGCGGGCGAGCCCAGCGACAGATCCGTCTGGCCAGTCAAGCCATACAGAAAGACGCAAAAAGCCGCGGCCAACCCGCGATACGGTGTGGTTCCGCAATCCCGAAACACCTGATGAGCCTGCGCCAACAGCTGCGGAGGAAGCTGAAAGGGGTAGCGCGTGCCGCGCGCCGTGTGCACCGGCGGGCGAGGCAGGTCGACGGGCAGCGCCATCTGCGCTGCGCCCTCCAGCTGGCGCCGCCAGTAGCTGTTCAACTTCTCCAGCAGCTCGCCCTGCAGCAAGGCATGCTGCCAGGCGGCAAAGTCAGCGTACTGTACGGTGAGCGGCGGCAGCGAGTGGGTCGTGCCCGTCGTCTCCGCCTGGTAGAAGGCGGCCAGATCGCGAAAGAAGATACCGGTTGAGCTGCCCTCAAAGGCCAGATGCGGTGCGACATGGTGCAGCACCCAGCGCTCCTCGGCGAGTTGAATGAGGCAGCAGCGCAACATCAGGTCGCGGGCCAGGTCAAACGGACGTGCCGACTCCTCAAGCTGTATCGCATGTGCGGCTGCTTCTCGTTCCGGCTCTGGCAGATGGCGCAGATCGTGCAAGGGAAGCTTGAAGGAAAACTTCTTGAGCGCGACCGGGACAGGTTTACCGCCCGGCGCCAGGATCACGGTCCGCAGCACCTCGTGCCGTTCGATCACCTGCTGCAGCGCGCGCTCCAGCGCCGTCACGTTCAGCGGGCCGGTAAGACGCGAGGCCATGGGCACGTTGTACACACCGCTGGCGGGTGCCAACTGCGCCAGGTACCAGAGTCGGAGCTGACCAATCGAGAGCACGCGCGCCTGCCCTGCGGGACGCGGTACAACAAGGCGGTGATCGTGCACAGCCGGTTGGGGTGTTGAGGACATGAGTGTTCGGGTTGGCTCCCCAAAAGGGTTACTGTAGGACGATCGTTGCGCCAGTATACTATCGCCGCAGAGAGCGCATGGCCGCAGTCAGGCAGCAACTGACTGGAAACACAGCGGTAGAGGATGCGCCGCAGCAGAGCCCCAATGGAGAAGACCCTCCACAACAACGACAGGATTGGTTGACAAGATGGCGGACGCCACGACAGCAGGATTTGAGCTCTCCCCGCAACAGCGGCACCTTTGGAACCTCAGCGAAGGACAGCCCGGAGTGGCCAGCATCACAGCGCGGATCGAGGCCGAGGTGGCACCAGATGCGATGGAACGCGCGCTGCATCAACTGGCCCGGCGACACGAGATTCTGCGGACGCGCTTCGTCCGCAACGCAGGCATGCGCTACCCCTTTCAGGTCGTGGAGGAACAGCCCGAGGTGGTGCTGACCACAGCCAGCGTAGCCAGCAGCGAGAGCGCCACGCTGGTGGCTGCGCTAGGCGAGCCGAAGCTGCCAGCAGCGTATGGACTGCATGCCGCCCTGGTGCACGGTACGGGCTGCGCGGTAGTGCGCCTGCACCTGCCCGCGCTGTGTGCTGACGCCAGCAGCCTGTGCCAACTGCTGCTGGACTTGCGCACGCTCGGCAGCGGTGGATCGCTGGACGACCCGCTGCAGTACGCCGACTTTGCCGCATGGCAGAACGAGCTGCTGATCAGCACGGAAGATGAGGCCACGGCAGGTCGCAAGCACTGGGAGCAGCTTGGTGTGGAGGCGATTCCGCCGCTGCGCCTGCCCTACCGGGCAGAGGCTTCGGGTAAGCCAGGTGCTGTCGTCACAGCATCCGTGCCGGTCTCCTCTGACGTGCTGCAGCGGCTGGCAGGCGACGACCTGCCCCGGACGCTGCGCTGTGCCTGGCAACTGCTGGCAGCCAAGCTGACCGGCCGCGACGAGTGCGTCCTCAGCGAGATCAGCTCGGGCCGCCAGCTGGACGAACTTGCCCACGCCGTGGGACTGCTGGAGCGCGATCTGCCCCGTACCCTGTCGTTTCCGACAGACACCCCGTTTGCCGCGCTGTGCAGCAGGCTGGCGGAGGAGAGCCTGGCGAGCGACGCGAACGAGAACTACCTGGAGCCAGGCCGACTGCTGCAGCCCATCGGCTTCCGCGTGTTGGAGACGGCACTGCCAGAGGGAGCGAATGCGGCTCACTGGTCGATTCTGGAGGTTGCCGCCGCTCCGTATGGCTTTGAGGTAGAGCTGGTTTGCCTGCATCAACCCAACGGCTGGGGGCTGCGGCTGGACTATCAGCCGGCCCGCTTCCATCCGGAGGATGTGGCACGGTTTGCGAGGCAGTTCGCAACTCTGCTGACCAGCCTTGCGAACTCCCCTGCCTCCACCGCCGAGGAGTTGCAGGCTCTGAGCGCAGAGGAGCGGGCAATCGTGCTGCAGGCCAGGCCGCCGGTTCCCTATCCGCGTGAACAGACCGTCACAGCACTGTTTGAGGAACAGGCGGCCAGGACACCGGAGCGGATCGCCGTACGGTGTGGAGAGACGGCCTGGACCTATGCGGAGTTGCAGCAACGTGCCAACCAGTTGGCGCACGCGCTGCGCGGCCGTGGCGTCGCGGCCAGCACCCCCGTGGGTGTGTGCGTTGAGCGCTCGGTCGAGATGATCCTGGCCGTGCTGGGCGTGTTGAAGGCTGGCGGCTGCTATGTGCCGCTGGTGACCGATAGCCCCAAGGAGCGCCTGGCCCACCAGTTGGCCGAGACTCAGGCTCCGGTGGTGGTAACCACGAGCACGCTGGCGGCGAGGCTGCCAGAGTTCGCTGGGACTGTGCTGTTGCTGGACTCCACCACAGACCAGCCAGATCAGCCAGCGGGCAGCACGGCGAATCCGGCGCCGATTGCGACGTCCGACGATCTGGTCTACATCATCTACACGTCGGGCTCGACCGGTACGCCCAAGGGTGTGGCGGTGCGGCATCGCAACCTGGTGAACTACACCCTGGCAATCCAGCGCATTCTGCGGCTGAGCGAGGCGCCGGAGGGCTTGAGCTTTGCCACCGTCTCCACCATCGCCGCAGACCTGGGCAACACCAGCATCTTTCCAGCGCTTCTCTCAGGCGGCACCTTGCACGTCGTGGAGGAAGAGACCTCGCTGGCGGCAAACCTGTATGCCGCCTATGCGGCGCGCTACCCGATCGACGTACTGAAGATTACGCCCTCGCACCTGGCCGCGCTGCTGCAGACAGACAATGCCGCGAAGGTGCTGCCCCGTCGCGTACTGCTGCTGGGCGGCGAGGCTAGCAGCTGGCAGCTGGTTGATCGGGTTCGTGCGCTGAGCACCTGTCGCGTGCTCAATCACTATGGTCCGACCGAGACCACGGTGGGATGCTGCACGCTGGACCTGGAGGCGAGCGACGTGCGGCGCTGGAGCCCGGCCACCGTGCCGGTTGGTCACGGCATCGACAATGTGCAGGTCTATGTGCTGGATGCGGCCCAGCAGCCGGTCTGCCTGGGGGCACCGGGAGAGATCTGCGTGGGTGGCGATGGCGTTGCTGCCGGCTACTACCACCAGCCGGAGCAGACGGAGGCGCGCTTTGTTCCGGACACGCTTGGCGCGCAGCCGAACGGGCGCATGTACCGGACCGGAGACCTGGGCAGGATGCTGCCGGACGGCAATATCGAGTTCCTGGGCAGGATCGATCAGCAGGTGAAGATTCGTGGCTATCGTGTTGAGCCTGCAGAGATTGAATCCGTATTGCGCCAGTATCCAGGCATCGACCAGGTCGTGGTGGTTCCCTATACCGACGGCCAGTGCGAACTGCGCCTGGCTGGTTACTACACGGCGCAGGCACGGGTGGCGGTAGACACGCTGCGAAGCTTTGCCAGCGACAAGCTGCCGTCGTACATGGTTCCGTCGGCGCTGCTGCAGATTGAGGCGATTCCGCTGACCCGAAACGGCAAGCTGGACAAGTCGCAGCTGCCTGACCCCAAGGAAGCGTCCGCAGTCGCAACCCGCAGTTTTGTTGCACCGGGCAATGCAACCGAGGAGACGCTGGTCACCATCTGGCAGGAGGTGTTGAAGCTGCAGCGCATCAGCGTGGAGGACAACTTCTTTGAGCTGGGCGGACACTCGCTGCTGGCGACGCAGATCATCTCGCGCATCCGCAACCGCTTCAGCGTCCAGATGCCGCTGCACAGTTTCCTGGAGTCGCCGACGATTCGGGACCTTGCCGTCAAGGTAGGCGAGTGCCCGACGATTGAGAGTGAAGAGGAAGAACTGGCAAGGCTGCTGGCTGAGCTGGAAGGCATGACCGAAGAAGAGGCGGAGCGGCTACTGGCAGCGGAGAACGAGCAGGGTGAGTCCAGTGGCAACTAACAGCCAGAGGAGCAGGAGCGCAGCACGATGACATCGGCAGCATCCCAAAGTGCCGCATTGCGGCTGTGCCTGGCTGGCAACTTCACGGTCGATCCCATGGCGGAGTTTCTCCGCTTCTGGCTGCAGACGCTTGGCATCCAGGCCGAGGTGGAGGTTGCCCCCTACAACCAGGTGGTGCAACAGCTGCTGCCCGGCGGGGTTCTTCATCAGAACACCCAGGGCACGAACCTGGTTGCCATTCGAGCCGAAGCCTGGCGCGAGAACGACACAACCTGGCAGCGCAGCCTGAGCGACCTGCGCAGCGCACTGCAGACGGCGGCAGACCATGGCTGCACCGGTGTGGTTCTACTGTTCCCTGCCGGCAGGAAAGACGCGACCGCTCAGGCGACTCACGAGGCCACCGCTGCTGCCCTGCAGGCTGTGTGTGATGGCGTCACAGGATGGAAGCTGCTGAACCTTGCCGAGGCGGCCGACAGGTATCAGGTAGCGACGATTGAAGACGATTTCACCCGGAAGCTGGGCGACATTCCCTACACTGAGGCGATGTTTGCCGCAGCGGCAGCGGCGTGCCTGCGCTGGCTGCGCAGCGGCTGGGTGAAGCCGCGCAAGGTGATCGTGCTGGACTGCGATAACACGCTGTGGCAGGGTGTCTACGCCGAGGGCACCATGCAGATCACAACTCCCTTCCGCGCCCTGCAGGAGTTTATGTTGCGCCAGATGGAAGCAGGCATGCTGCTTCTGCTGGCCAGCAAAAACAATGAGGACGACGTGATGTCTGCGCTGGCCTCTGAGAGCTGCGTGCTGAAGCCGGAGCACTTTGCCGCATGGCAGATCAACTGGCAGGCGAAGTCTGCAAATCTGAAGCTGCTCTCGGAAGACCTGGGACTGGCGTTGAACAGTTTCATCTTTCTGGATGACTCTGCGTATGAGTGCACCGAGGTCCGGCTGAACTGTCCGGAGGTACTGACGCTGCAACTCCCGAAGGATCCCGAGGAGATTCCAGCATTCCTGGAGCACCTGTGGGCGTTTGACCACCGTGAGGTAACCGACGAGGACCTGTCGCGCACCAGCATGTATCGTGCGGAGCATCAGCGGAGCCAGCTGAGCCGTAGCACGCTCAGCCTGGACGAATTTCTTGAGACGCTGCAGCTTGAGATCGACCTGCACCAGGCCACCGACGACGAGTTGCCACGCATCGCGCAGCTTACGCAGCGCACGACGCAGTTCAACCTGACGAACACGCTGCTGGATGAAGCGGCCCTGCGCGAACAGCTTCGCCAACCCGGCACGGTGTGCTGGACAGTGCGCGTACGCGATGTCTTCGGCGACTACGGCCTGGTTGGTGTTGTGCTGTTCCGGCAGCAGCCAGCCACGCTGCATGTGCAGCAGTTCCTGCTGAGCTGCCGGGCGCTGGGCCGGCGCGTGGAGGATGCGATGCTGGCCGCGCTGCAGCGCCAGGCTCGCGAGATGGGTGATGCCGCCATTCGCATCCCGGTCGTAGCAACGGCCAGGAACAAACCGGCCCGTGAGTTTCTGGCCCGGTTTGGGAAGCTGCCGGATGAGTCTGCCGGAGCGTTCGAGTTTGTGCTGTCGGCAGCGGGCGAGGCTGAGGTGCGCGCAACCGAGGCTGCCAACTCCGGCGAGTCCCCTGCGGCTGCATCGAATCGCGGCGCAGGGGCACCGCGCATGCAGGAGGACGCCGTGCTGCTTCGTATTGCGCACGAGTTGCGGACTGCAGCCAGCGTAGTGGCGGCCAGCCGTGCCGCGCGGCCGCAGCCGGGTGCCGCAGCGCCCCAGCCCCAGGGCGAATGGGAAGAGTTCCTGGCGGAGCTGTGGGCCGAGTATCTGGGGCTGGCACAGGTGGGCGCAGAGGACAGCTTCCTGCAGCATGGCGGAACCTCGCTGCAGATGGCGCAGATGCTGGGCCGCATCCATGCAACGTTTGGTGTCGCGTTGACACTCACGGACGCGTACGCCGCGCCCACGGTGCGAGCCTTGGCAGCACGACTTGCAGAGCAGCGCCAGGCCGTTTGATGCAGAGATGGCAAGACGCTACTGCGCCCAGTGCACCTGCCAGGCCGCACGATGGGTTGCCGTGCGCTGCAGCAGCGGCTCCAGACTGGCAACCTCGACCTCAAACACGCTGTCGCTCTGCGGCTGGGCGATGCGCTCCAGGAACTCCCGCATGGCGCTGTTCCTGGCTGTGGCACTGTAGAGGAAGCGAAGTCGCGCTGCGCCCGTGGCAGCTGCACGCTGCGACAGGCCCTGCAGCACGGCGAACTCAACCTGCCGGCCCAGCACGGGGCAACTCAGGGCGAAGGCCGCGACGATAATCTGGTCTGCCTCCTGCCTGCAGAGCACAACACCCGAGGCGCCATGCGCGCCTGTACGGTCCTTAACCTGCACCAGCACCTGCTGGTGATGGGCCAGGAGGCTCTCCAACTCCGGCTGCGACAGCGCAGCCAGTTCGCCGGTCAGCGTAAAGCTGGAGGTTAGCCTCAGAATTCGCTCAAACTTCTCCATCGTATCGGGAGGCGGTGCCGACAACGTGACCTCCACCTTGAGCGCCTCAAGATACGCGGCCAGCGCATCGGAACCTGTGGCCTTGCTGGGCGCTGGCTTCTGCAAGAGCGCGCTGCTGAGGGAACGTGCCAGGGTCTCCGCAAGCGACTGCAGGGTTGGCGTATCAAACGGCTGCTGGTTTGCGCTATCGCTCGCCAGCGTCCCAGCTCCGGAACCCTCCAGAGCTGGCGGCCAGACGAGCAGGTTGACGCCTGCCACCGTGCGCAGCCGAGCCTGCAACAGATTGGCGTAGGTGCGCAGCAGCGTCGTCAGGCCGTGCTCCGTGGCCACGGCGCCGTTGGACGGACAGAGCACACACCAGATGTTTGCGGTCAGAGCGGCGAGTGTGGTCAGTTGGGCCAGAAACTCATCGGTCCGCGCGCGCAGCAACTGGCGCAGCCAGGCGTCGCGGGCTGGCGGCAGTGGGGCCGTGGCCATCTCCTCGCGCAGCCAGTCCTCCAGCCGGAGCAGCACCACGGTTCCAGACGGAGAGGAGGAGCGGGCTGCAGCTACCAGATACTCACTGAGCTGCGTCCAGAGGAAGGCCTCCATCGCGATGTGGGTGCCAGGATGATCTGCCTCAAGCTGCCTGGCCACCAGACCAGCAAGCTCAGGCGCTGCAAACGAATAGGCCAGGTGAAGCGTATGTTCGGAGTCCATAGGCAAGCAGACGGAGGCGCAGGAATTGAAGCGATGTAGCGCACCGTTAACAGCAGTGATGGTAGCACGGCACGTCGGCGAAGCTGGCTAACACCAAGGACGTATCCAATGACACTTTGCAGCCTCCCCAGACAGAACTATGCTCTTTATTGTCAAGAGTTGCGGCACCAAGCCGTAACTCGATTCCCCTTTTGCGGCCGTATGCCCGGCCCACGTCGCAACATCAGGAAGTGAGATCCACGTTGGCTGACCAAACAACACAAGTCGCCTCGCTCAGCGCCGCCAAGCGCGCGTTGCTGCAGCGACGCCTGGCACAGAAAGGTGCCGCGCCTAAGCTTGCGGCACGCAGTGACCAGAGCGAGGCTCCGCTCTCCTATGCGCAACAGCGGTTTTGGTTTCTGCAGCAGCTATCGCCAGAGAGCTCTTTGTACAACGTGCCACGCTTCGTCAAGCTGACGGGCTCGCTTGACATTGCGCTGCTGGAGCAAAGTCTGCGCGCTATCGTACGCAGGCATCAGGTGTTGCGTTGCAGCTACCACATGGAAGAGGCAGGCCTGCGCCAGCACATCCACGACGAGGTAGAGCTTTCGCTTCGAGTTACAGACTTGCGCGGCACGGAGACGGCAGAGTCAGTCGCTGAGCTGGCCCTTGAAGAGTACAGGCGGCCGTTCGACCTGTCTCGTGCGCCTATGCTGCGTTGCTCCCTATGGTTGGTGCAGCCGCAGGAAGCTTATCTGCTGTTGACGATGCACCACATCGCAAGTGATGGCTGGACTGGCGGCGTGCTGTTTGATGAGCTGGGCAAACACTACCGCGCAGCGCGTACAGGCACTGCGGTGGAGCTGTCGCCGCTGCCGATTCAATATGCCGACTACGCGGCCTGGCAGACGCAGCTGGTAGAAGGCTCGCTGCAGTCACAGGTGGAGTTCTGGAGCAAAGCACTGCACGCACCACCGCCGCTGCTGCCCTTGCCCTATGACCACGAGACGCCGGATGGCGCAAGCTACAGAGGTCAGGTCGCCGGTTGCCAGCTGCAGCCGCAGACTGCTGCGCGGCTGAACCAACTGGCACGCAGTCAGGGCATGACTCTGCTGCCTGTACTGCTGGCAGCGCTTCGTGCGCTCCTGCACCAGTGGACAGGAGTGAACGACTTTGTCGTTGGTACCTTGAGCGCGAACCGCAGCCATACGGAGATCGAGCCCCTCATTGGCTGCTTTATGAATTTTCTTGCCCTGCGCGGTCAGGTGACGGCACAGATGACCGCGGCGTCATTGCTGGCAACCGAGAAGCAGACAGTGCTGGATGCGTTCGCCAATCAGGAGCTTCCGTTTGATCACGTTGTTGCAGCCGTGAATCCAGAACGAAGCCTGAGTGCCAACCCACTCTTCAACGTAGCCCTGCTGCTGCAGAACTACCCTGAATTTGCCTTCCAGGCAGACGGGTTACGCGCCAGCTTTGAGCCGCTGGATACGCAGGTCGCGTTCCTTGATCTGCGCTTTCTGGTGACCGAGACAAGCTCAGGCGTGTTGATTGAGTGCGAGTCAAACGCCGAGCGATTTGAGGCCAGCACTGGGGACATGCTGCTGCAGAGCTACGTCGCCTTGCTGGAGCAGATCGTCGCAAACCCCGACAGCACCGTTGGTGCCCTTGCATTACCCGACGCACTGCAACGTCATACGCTACTGCGGGCGCAGTTGCAAAGACCACTATGCGTCGCTGCAAGCTACACGGCCGATCCGATACTCGAGCCGCTCCGCTTCTGGACCAAGGCACTCGGACTAAGGTCCGAGATACAATTTGCGCCCTTTGGACAGGTGTATCAGCAACTGCTGGATCCGACGGGCCTGCTTGGCCGCAACCGGGGCGGTACGAATCTACTTTTGTTGCGTGCCGAAGACCTGTTGGCGCCCTCCGATAAAGACGGCAGCATTGAAGCAGCAGCCAGTCAGCTTGTAGATGCGTTGCATACCGCGTCTGCCTACGCACCACTGCTGGTGTTCTTTACCCCTGCCAGCAGTGCTGTAGCTGCGACACCTGCAGCGATGGAACGATGCATCACCCTGGAGCGCACCGTGATGAGCAGGGTGGAGAACCTGCCCGGCCTTGCGGCCTGGAGTTCAGCCACGCTGCAGGCACTCTACCCCGTGGAGATGTACGAAGACACGTACGCATGGCAAGTAGGCAAGATCCCTTACACATCCTCGATGTTTGCCGCCATGGCGACCTTCGTTGCGCGCAAGCTCTACAACACGCATCGCAGCCAACGCGACGTCGTGCTTGTGGCTGGCGAAGGTCGACTGTGGGGCTGTGCGGCTACAGACCCGAAGCTCGTTCGTGTGCTGCTGGAGCAAGCACAGCGAGGGATTCTTCTGACGGCATGTGACACCCAGGTAAGCACCCCCGACGGCACGCCACCATCGATTGCCAGCGAGGAACTCTCGTGGGACTACTTCTCCTCCGCTCAGTTTGGCATGTCGCCCGAGCAGGCCTTGCAGCAGATCTCGAACGAGCTTGCGATCCCGCCCACTCGGTTCCTTGTACTGGAGACCGACGCAAAGCGTTGTGTGAGACTCGAACAGCAGTTCGCAGGTCTGGCGACAGTCAACATGACGATGGATCAGAGCTGGGAGGATAGCTGGCTGCTTGACCCAGCGGTGACTCTGGCGACACTTCCATTCCCCCAGGAGTCGAAGGTACAGCGCAGGATTCAAACAGAGTTGCGCACGCTTGACGCCATTGTGGAGGCGGTCGCCCACGATCGCACACCAGGCTCCAATGAGGGGAATGCCCTGCAGCACATTGCTCCGCGCACCGCGACGGAGACGATCGTCGCTGCCATCTGGTCGCAGGTACTGCGCCAGCCGCAGCCAAGCGTAGACAGCAACTTCTTCCGGCTTGGCGGAAACTCGCTGCTGGGTGTCCAGGTGCTCTCCCGTATTCGACAGGAGGCCTCCGTCGAGTTGCCGCTGCGAGCCATCTTTGAGGCACCGACCATTGCAGCCTTGGCACAACGCATCGACACCCTGCAGCGAGCCTCTGCAAGCAGCTTGCTCCCCCCACTGGTTGCACAGTCAAGACCTGAGCGCACTCCTGCCTCCTATGCACAGCAGCGACTGTGGTTCATTGACCAGCTCGAACCCGGAAATCCGATCTACAACATCCCGCAACGGATGCGCCTGCGTGGCCCACTGGACACGCTTGCGCTGCAACGCAGCCTGTCGGCAGTGGTCCATCGTCACGAGTCACTCCGGACTACCTTTGAGAGTGACGAGGGCGAACTGGCTCAGGTGGTCAACCCGGCAAGGCCTGTTCCCCTTCCAGTTACTGATCTCTCTGCGCTCACGTCGCCGCAGCTGGAAGAAGAAGCAGAACGGTATGCGCAGGCCGAGGCGCGGCAGCCCTTTGATCTGACACGCGACCTGATGTTGCGTGCGCACCTTTTGCGCCTCGCCCCACAGGAACACATCCTGCTGGTGGTGCTGCACCATATCGCCGGCGATCGTTGGTCAGCGGGCCTGCTGGCCGAGGAGTTGGAGCACCTGTACGCAGCCTATGTTCAAGGCACGGAACCACGGCTTCCAGAGCTACAGGTGCAGTACGCCGACTACGCGTTGTGGCAGCGAAGCTGGCTACATGGCGAAGCGATGGCGCGGCAGGCGGCCTATTGGAAAGAGGCATTGGCGGGTGCGCCAGCGCTGCTGGAGCTGCCCACAGACAAGCCACGTCCGGCGACGCTGCAACACGCCGGCGGCGTCACCTCGATCCATCTGCCGCCCAGCCTCATCGAGGCATTGAACGCAGTCAGCGTGGCACATGAGACCACCTTGTTCATGACGATGCTCGCTGCGCTGCACGTCCTGCTGGGGCGCTATGCACGCCAGGACGATGTTGTTATCGGGACTCCGATCGCTGGCCGGAACACGACCGCGGCTGAGAGCATGATCGGCTTCTTCGTGAATACGCTTGCGTTACGCGGCACTCTTGGCGGCAACCCAAGCTTCAGCGAACTCTTGCAGCGGACGCGTGAAACAGTTCTGAATGCCTACGCGAACCAGGACGTACCTTTTGAGCGTGTCGTAGAGGAGGTGCAACCAGAACGCAGCCTGAGCTATCAGCCACTCTTCCAGGTCATGTTTGCCCTGCAGAACGCACCACAACAAGCCCTGCAACTGGCTGGTCTGTCCCTGCATCGCGAGCCCCTGCACCAGGGCACGTCGGCGTACGACCTCTCCTGGTTTGCGATTCAGGTCGAGGATGGCATGGTCTTGCGGCTGGAGTTTGCAACCAGTCTCTTTGAGCAGGCGACCATCGAGCGGATGCTGCGCCACTACGAGGTGATTCTGCTGGCAGCGGCGACGGCACCCTCAACTCGCATCCTCGAACTGCCGTTGCTTCCACCAAGCGAACAGGAATGGCTCCGCGCCGTCAGCAATGGTCCAGAGATCACACTTCCCGCTGTGACCTCGCTGCATTCGATGGTGGAGCAGCAGGCGGCCCGCACGCCGAATGCCATTGCCTGCATCGATGGAACGCAGTCGTGGAGCTATCGGGAGCTGAACGAGAGGGCCAACCGCATCGCTCATAGCCTGATCCAGCGGGGTGCTGGGTCTGAAGTTCTGATCGGCGTCTACTGCGAGCGAGGGTTCACTCTCCTGGTGAGCATTCTAGGCGTGCTGAAGAGCGGCAGCGCCTACGTCCCACTGGATCCGATGTATCCGCAGGAGCGTATTGCAAACATCCTGCAGGATGCCAAGGCACCGCTTGTGGTAACGCAACAGAGGCTCGCAGCCCAACTGCCGCACTTCGCGGGCGAACTCTTCTTCGTCGACGACGACTATAACTACCAGACGCAGCCTAACGACAATCCGAAGAGCGGAGTGCAGCCAGAGAACCTGGCGTATGTATTGTTCACGTCCGGATCAACCGGGAGACCCAAGGGCGTCGCGCTGGAGCACCGCAGCGCCATCGTCTTCGTCGTGTGGGCACTTGGGGTCTTTACACAGCGCGAGCTGGCAGGTGTACTCTTCTCCACCTCCGTGTGCTTCGACCTTTCTGTGTTTGAGATGTTCGTGCCTCTCAGCGCAGGCGGCACCGTCATCCTCGTGGAGAATGCGCTCCATCTACCCCAATTACCGGCTCGTCATCAGGTCACGCTCATTAATACTGTGCCCTCTGCCATTGCCGAGTTGTTGCGTGTTGAGGGTGTGCCTGCAACGACACTGACCGTGAACCTGGCGGGCGAAGCCCTGCCCGATGATCTGGTCGAGAAGATCTACACCACCACCGCCGTCGAACGCGTCTATAACCTGTACGGGCCGACCGAGGATACCACCTACTCTACCTACACTCTGGTGCAACGAGGCGAATTGGTGACGATCGGCAAACCGCTGGCCGGCACCCAGGCCTATGTGCTGGATGAGCAGCTGGCACCGGTGCCCATCGGTGTGCCCGGTGAACTGTACCTGGCAGGCGCTGGCCTGGCCCGTGGCTACTATGGTCGAGGGGATCTGACCGCAGAGAGATTTCTCCGCGTCCCTGCATCCCTCGCCACTGCTGGACGCATGTACAAGACGAGCGACCTGTGTCGCTGGCTTCCTGATGGTCGACTGCAGTATCTGGGTCGGGCAGATCACCAGGTTAAGATCCGTGGCTATCGCATCGAGCTTGGCGAAGTAGAACTGGCCATGCAACAGCACCCGACCATTGCGCAGTGTGTGGCTGTTGCACGCGAGGATAACGAGACGAAGCGCCTGGTCGCATATGTCACCGTACGCGAAGCAGGTGTCGATGCGAACGAGCTACGCGACTCTGTACGCCGCACCTTGCCGGACTACATGGTGCCCGCTGCGGTCGTCATTCTTGATAGCTTCCCACTGACGCCGAATGGAAAGATTGATCGAAAGCGGCTCCCTGCACCTGAGTTTGGCTCCAGTGCTGCGCAAGCGTTTGTTGCACCCCGGAATGACATGGAAGCTACGTTGGCCAGCATCTGGCAGGAGGTGTTGCAACTCTCCAGCGTCAGCATCCACGATAACTTCTTCGACATTGGTGGCCACTCGCTGCTGGCGACACGATTCCTGTCCCGCCTGCGCAAACAGTTTGCCATCGATCTCCCTTTGCTTACCCTGTTTGAGTCCGCGACGATTGCAGAGCTCGCGCGCGAAGTGCAAAGCCGCGTGGCAGACACAAATGCCGTGGACGAGATTACGCCCGTCGAACGGACCGCGGGGCTTCCTCTCTCGTTTGCTCAGCAGCGCATGTGGTTCCTTGAGCAACTCGTTCCTGGCACACCCGTCCACAACATCCCGAATGCTTTGCGGCTACGGAATGCTCTGGATGTGCAGAGTCTCCGCACTGCCCTGCGAATGGTACTCACGCGACAGGAGGCCTTGCGCAGCACCTTCTCCAGTCATCAGGGCCGACCGAGCGTGACGGTGCTGCAGGAGGCAGAGCCGTGGCTCGAGTGGATCGACCTGACCTCTCACCCGGAAGAAGATCGTTGGCAGCTTGCACTGCAGCGTGTAGAACAACAGGCACAGACGCCGATTGATCTGCAACACGGTCCCCTGCTGCGCACACTGGTCGTGTCGCTCGGGCCGCACGATCACATCGTACTGTTCAACATCCATCACATCGTCAGCGATCGTTGGTCCATCTCTATCCTCGTTCGCGAAGTTCTCTCAGCTTATGTAGCACTCTCTTCCGCAACGCCCCCTGTGCTGCCACCTCTGCCATCACAGTACGTCGACTACGCAGCCTGGCAGCAATGCTTTGCCTCAACGCCAGACTTTGAGCAGCAGTTGCACTACTGGCTGGCGGAGCTGAAAGACGCACCTCCACTGCTGGAACTACCTACGGACAGGCCGCGCACTGCCACTAACGCGCCAGTCGGCGGTGAGGTTCGTTTCAGCCTCTCTCCTGCGCTCACCGATGCTCTCCATCGCCTCAGTCAGGTTAGCGGCGCAACGCTGTTCATGACGCTGTTGACCGGCTTCCAGGTATTGCTCGCTCGCCACAGCGGCCAGGATGATGTCGTCACCGGT
>JAGWNX010000005.1 GCA_028872955.1 Acidobacteriota bacterium | reverse complement strand
TCCCACCCATAATCGTGCCGCTTGCAATAAGGCCTGGGAAGAAAAGCAAAATAGGGATGATTGGCTGCAGTGTCGTTATTTCGTCTTCGAATGCTACAGTCCTTAGAAAAGACGGAGCGACTGTGATGCTCGCTATGCATAGCAATAGATAGATCGATGCTGTAATGCCAGGCGGAATATGTTTGAGTCGGTTGAGTGCTAATAGCGTGATTGGCGGATACACGTAGCCAAAAGGTGGATCTTCGCCAGCGATGTGAATCGGCCGCATGTAGAAAGATTGAACTCGAGCAATGTCGACTGAATATGGATCCATGTTCAGTTTTTCGGAATGAATAGCGCGTGCGATGACATTGAAGTCCCAACCTGTCGGGAAAAGTAGTAGCCATGCTAGCATGGCGGTAAAAACACTTATCCAAATTATGTTAGTGAGTCTTTTGTGTGGAATCAAATGCACTCGATTCTCCGACCTATTACTGTATGCTTATTTGCCAACAATATGATAACGAAATTAAGGATTAGCAGTATCTGCGTTTCGCAGCATTGCCATGCGGCTTTGATGTTTAACGAACCGCCCGTGAAAGGCGCGAAAGGTTTAGCAGATTAATCGAACACTACAGGTTAAAGAGCTCTTTCAGGCGCCTGGTCTGGGCGCGGCTCACCGGGATCTCGGTCTTCTTCGGGTCATCCATGCGTAGCTGGTAGCTGGACTTGAACCAGGGCACCACCTCGCGAATGTGCTGCATGTTGATGACGTAGGAGCGGTGCACCCGCCAGAACAGGTTGGCGTCCAGTTGCTCCAGCAGCTCCTCGAGGGTGCGGCAGTTGGACTGGCCTTCCAGCGTGGTGGTGGCGACGTTGATGGTGCCGTCGGCGATGGCGGCGTAGCAGATCTCGCGCTGATCGACGAGCAGCAGGCGATTCTGGGTGCGAACGATCACCTTCTGCGCGGCCGGTCTGGGGGCCTGCGTCTGCTCCTCCACCAGGCGCAACAGGGTGTTGAGCTTGCGCTCGGTCTCGTCGCTCAGGCCTGCAGGCTGCTCGGCCACAGTGGCGCGGCGTTTGCGTGCCTTCTCAAGGGTCTGCAGCACGCGTTTGCGGTCAAACGGCTTCAGCAGGTAGTCCACCGCATTCACTTCAAAGGCGCGCACCGCGTACTGATCATAGGCCGTGGCGAAGACGACCTGCGGCATAGGAATCTTGCGCTCGAGCAGCTTTTTGAGCACGGCAAAGCCGTCGAGCCCCGGCATGTGGACGTCAAGGAAGACGACCTCCGGGTGTTTCTCGCGGATCAGTTCGACGGCTTCGATGCCATTGGTTCCGAGGCCCACCACGTCAACGCCACCACCGCTCTCCAGCAGGTATTGGAGCTCCTGACGGGCAAGCGGTTCATCGTCAACGATCAGGACTTTGAGTGGCATGGGGCTGCGGCTGCTCTACTCACTATAAGCGCGCAGCCGCGATGGCGTGTGGTCTTCTGTCAGGTCATGCCCGCACTGGGTGCAGTAGGCGTCCGTGATGCGGACTCCGCGGTAGCACTGACCGCAGACCGGAGCCATCTGAAACTGGCATTGCGGGCAGAAGTGGAAGTCGGCTGCAATCTCCGTACGGCAGTGGGGGCAGCGCGACAAGATCGGCTGGCGCAGCAGAAAGTAGACTACCGCGCCGATACCGCCCGGCATCAGGATGACGATCAGCATCCACAGGCCGGCAGTCATCTTGCGCCGCTTCACATCGCGGCTGACATAGCCGACCAGCAGCACGTAGCTGGCAAAGGCTGTACCCCAGGAGTAGCCCATCAGCAGGCGCATGGGCAGCATGTCATGCTTCTGGTGGGGCAGTACGTGGTGGAAGAGCACCTGCACGGCGGCAAAGACGAGAATGGCCAGAGCGATCGACCAGTTAGGAATCATCCGCAGGGCGTCGTCGCCCTCGGGGTTGCCGTTGCGGGCCTGCATCAGGTTGTGTGCCTCGGGTCTGCTCATCGCGTGGTCTCATCCTCCGCACGAGATTGATTGCGACGGAACCATACCATAGCCAGCACGGCAGCGGAGACAGGAAAAAACCACACCACCAGCACGGCAAGCTGAAAGTCCGAGTCTGGCACGCCGGTGGGCACCAGCTCGTACTGGTCGAGCAGGCTCCAGATGGCGGTAGAGAGGATGACCAGCAGAGCGGAGCAGACGGCCAGGGGAATCCACAGGCTGCGCACACGGCTGCGCTGCTGCTGCATGGCGCGTGCCCGGGCGTGGATGACGCGGTGCGTCCTGGCCACGGTCGAGGAGTCTGCCGCAGCGCGCAGGGCGGGGATGGCTGCCTGCAGTTCGCCGCGCGAGAACAGTTGCGGGTCGAGGGAGCTCATCGGCTGACCTCCGGACGATACGGCAGAGTGCGCAGACGTTCAAGCGCTGGTCGCAGCGCGGCCAGTCCGCGGTAGAGCCGGGACTTGACGGTGGAGAGCGGCGCGCGCGTGACGGTGGCAATCTCGTCCAGGGAGAGCTCCTCGTAGAAGCGCAGCACCAGTACCTCGCGGTAGTGGGTGTCCAGCTTCAGCAGCACCTCGCCCACCTCGGCTGCGTTCTCACGGAGCGCGAAGCAATCCAGCGGCGAGGGGCCCTCGGCGGCGATCTCCAGCCCACGCTCGTCGTCGCGGCCTTCGGTCAACTCCTCCAGGCTGGACATGGTGCGCTTGCGCGAGAGGTCGATGACCAGGTTACGCGCAATGGTAAACAGCCAGGTGTCAAAGCGGGACTTGCCATTGAACTGCGCGCCCCGCAGCAGGACGCGAACCCAGGTCTCCTGAAACAGGTCCTCTGCAACCTCGCGCCGGCCGGTGAGGAAGAGCAGATAGCGCAGCAGGCGATGCTGATAGGTGTCAATCAGCTGGTCCAGCAGCTCCGTATCCTGGCGCTTGAGGCCGTGCGCGATGGCCGCGCTCTCCTGCTGCACCTCGAGGCTCAGCTCGAGGGCAGTTACGGCGGCTTCGGAAGTGTTACCGGCTGCCAGGAATCCGGTCTTGGAGAACATGCTCCGGCCTTTCATACACGTACTGACGCGCAAATCTGTGCAAAAGTCTCGGGAGCTGCCGGGGAAAAATCGACGCGTGGCGCAGCCGAGCGATGCGGCGGTTGTGGAAGCTTCTCTCCTCATTCTAGCTTCGGCAGGTCACGGCGGTACACTGCAATGTATGGAAGTTCTCTACGGCCTTCATCCTGTCGAAGAGGCGGTTCGCGCGTCTGGCCGACGGCTGGATCGCATTGTGGTTGCCCGGGAGCGTCGCGATCCGCGGCTGGAGGAGCTGCTGCGGCAGGCTCGGCAGGCCGGGCTGCGGGTCTCGGTCGAGCCCCGCGAGCAGCTGACGCGGTTGGCGCGGACGGACGCGCACCAGGGCGTGCTGGCCTTTGTAAAGGAGCGCCAGTTTCTGACCGTGGAGGACCTGCTGGCCTCTCCGCCGCGCGGGAAGCACTATTTTTTTCTTGCACTTGACGGGGTGGAAGACCCGCATAACCTGGGTGCCTTGCTGCGCACGGCCGATGGTGCCGGGGTGGACGGTGTGCTGTTGCCGGAGCGCCGGTCGGCTCCGGTCTCGGCCACGGTGGCCAAGACCTCGGCAGGCGCGTCGGAGCATGTGCGCATCGCCCGGGTCACCAACCTGGTGCGAGCCTTGGAGCAGTTGAAGCAGGCCAACGTCTGGGTGGTGGGGCTGGACGAGCGGGGAACGCCAGACTACCCCGACTATGACTTCAATTCGCACTGCGTGCTGGTGCTGGGCCGGGAGGGCGCAGGCCTGCACGACCTGGTGAAGAAGACCTGCGACCACCTGCTGCGGATTCCGATGGCGGGTTCGGTCTCGTCGCTGAATGTCTCCGTGGCTGGAGCGGTGGTGATGTATGAGGCGATGCGTCAGCGGCGCTCGCCGGTTGCCGTGGCGGAAGCGCGGCCGGCACGTCCCCGCAAGGGGTTGGGCTCCTGACCGTGCGCAGCAGAGCACAGGTGCGGCTGGCATGGGCACTGGCGGCGGTGGTGTGTCCTGTGCTGGCCCAGAGCACGCCGCCGCAGAGTGGCACGGAATCCTCCCCAGCCGCAGCAGCTCCGGTTGCTACTCCGGCACCGGCGGCGCATGGCACGGTGTTGTTTGACTCCAACCGGCAGGCACCGGCACCTGCGCTGGCAGATGAGTCGCAGGCAGCCGCGGATGCAACCGCCGACCCGGCGGCCAAGCTGCCTGCCATCTCCGACGAAGCACGTGGCGCGCTCGCCTTCAGCGCCTACGATCTGGACCTGCACCTGGAGCCAGAGCGCTCCGCGCTGGTGATGCACGCCCGGGTGACGGTTCGCAACGACGGTGCCCTGCCGTTGGCGGTGCTGGCGCTGCAGATCTCATCCTCGCTGCACTGGGAGCAGATCTCGGTGAGTGGCCGAGCGGTGCCCTTTGTGCAGCACCGCCTGGCGACCGACGCCGACCACACGGGCTTTGCTCAGGAGGCGCTGCTGACCCTGCCCCAGCCGCTGGCACCCGGGGCAACGCTGCAACTGGCGGCGTTCTATGCGGGTACGGTGTCACCCGCCAGCCAGCGACTGCAGGCGCTGGGGGCACCGGCCGAGCAAGCTGCCTACGCCGATTGGGACGAGGTAAGCGCGGAGTTCACCGGACTGCGCGGCTTTGGCAGCGTTCTGTGGTACCCGGTCGCTGCACCGCCGTATCAGCTTGGCGATGGGGCGGCGCTGTTCCGGGCGGTGGGCAGGATGCGGCTGCGCAATGCTGCTGCCACGGTGCGGCTGCATCTGACGTTGGCCTACCGGGGTGAGGCTCCAGATGCCGCGTACTTCTGCGGGCAGCGCCAGCCGCTGCAGCATGTCAGCGAGGCGGAAGACCTGCCTGTGGCCCAGGCTCCGGGGCTGGCGACGGCAGAGTTTGGCCCGTCAACCCTGGGCTTTCGCGACCTGTCGCTGTTTGTGGCGGAGTCCCCGGCCACACCGGCCGGGCCGCTGCTCTCGGTGGAGACGGCGCAGCAGGACGCGCTGCCGCTGTACGCTGCAACCGCTGCGCGGGTGATGCCGGTGCTGCAGCAGTGGCTGGGGCAGGAGCCCTTGAGCAGCCTGCAACTGATCGACCACGCCGGTCAGCCGTACCAGGATGGAACGCTGCTGGTCGCGCCGTTGGCGACGCGCGACTCCGGCGAGCTGGCGCAGGGGTTGATTCAGGCGCTGACCCCAGCGTGGTTCCGCTCGCCGCAGCCCTGGCTGCAGCAGGGCGTGGCGCAGTTTCTGGCGTTGCTGTGGCTGGAACACACGGACGGTCGAGACGCGGCCATGGAGCTGTTGCAGCACCAGGCCAACACGCTGGCGCTGGCCGAGCCTGCGAGTGCCCCTGCACCGGACGCGCCCGGCCAGAGCCTGCTGCGCGCGACCGA
This sequence comes from Acidobacteriota bacterium, assembly GCA_028872955.1. Taxonomy (GTDB): domain Bacteria; phylum Acidobacteriota; class Terriglobia; order Terriglobales; family Acidobacteriaceae; genus Edaphobacter. The sequence goes on along the minus strand of JAGWNX010000005.1, from coordinate 83,104 downwards.
CGAGGTCTACTACCGGAACAAGGCGGCCGCCGTGCTGTGGATGCTGCGCGGCATCGTGGGAGACGAGGCGCTGCAGCAGGCGCTGCAGCAGTATCGCTTGCGCGGGCCCCGCAGCCAGGAGCCTGAGCTCTTCGAGAAGGTGCTGGAAGAGCTGACGCATCGCGATCTGCACTGGTTCTTCAACGACTGGGTGAATCGCGATCGCGGGTTGCCGGACCTGCGGATCGTCAACATTGTGCTGCACGACCTGCCGGCCTCTATCGGCAAGCCCGGCGGCACGCTGGTTGCCGTCGAGGTGGAGAACACAGGGGACGCTGTGGCCGAGGTGCCCGTGGTGGTGCGCACCGGCACGCTCACGGCCTCCACCCGTCTGCGTATCGCGGGCCGCAGTCGAGCCACGACGCGCATCGTCTTTGAGGCTGACCCTGATGAGGTGATCGTGAACGACGGCTCTGTGCCGGAGCAGACCTCCGGCGTGCACGTACAACACATCCAGGTCCGCAAGGGCGGGCACGCGACGGAGCCTTAGACGGGCACGCGGCTGAGCTGGCGACTGGGTCGGGCGTCAGCGATGCTTGTGCGCAGGCTGCTCTGGGTGTGCGACGTTCTGTTGCCACACCTGCGCACCGCCCCAGGGGCGTGTGGCCGTCAGGTCAAGATGCACCGGTCCCGGGTTGCTGTCGTCGTGGCGCGGGTCACTCTGCGGGGTGGTGGTGAACTCGCTGAGTCCGTCGCCAAACTGCGGAATGGTCTTGGCCAGTGCGGCCAGGCGCGCGGCGGTCGCTGTCCCGCTCAGGTGCAGCGTGTAGCCCTGGGCGTCGATCGTTCCCTCCAGCAGGGCAGAGTCTTTGCCGCCGAGCGGGAGCTTGATGGGCTGCAGGACGAACGCCTTCGGGGCTGTCTCAGAGGGGCTGGGGCGGTGGCGTCCTGGGCGGGCTGCGGCGCTGGCCTGGGAGTCCAGCACGACGTCACCCAGCGTCAGCAGCGACAGGCCACTGCTGACGCTCTCCAGGCTGGCACCGTTCAGTTGCAGGGCTCCGCTCCAGCGGGCGCCGGCTGCGGCGGTGGGGTCATAGGCAACATGGCCTACCAGTTCACCCTGTGCCAGCAGATCGGCAGGCTCGCGCGAACTGGCGACGTGCAGCCAGTCCACCAGCGTGTGCGGGTCAATGCCCTGCAGGTCCACCTTCAGACTGGCCGTCTCCAGCGAGCGGACGTCGGGGACTGAGGCGCTGAGGGAGAGCGACGGTTGCGTTCCTGCCGCAGCCGGTGGCCAGGCGCAGGCGATCTGCAGGAAGCTGCGCAGGACGTCGTCGGCCTGTGCGCTGCAGCTCAGGTCCAGCGAGAGAGGCTGCTCCGGGATGAACTCGGCCCGGCGCAGCTCCTTGAGCTGCAGGTGGGTCTCGACCTGGCTGGAGCCCAGGGTTCCGGACAGAGTGGCGTGCATGGCCAGGGTGCCGCGAATGCCCAGGTCACGGCCCAGCAGCACGGTGGTGGCCGCACCCATGGGAGCATCACTCCAAAGTGCGTCCATGTGCAGCGGCACGTCGTTCAGCGTAGTGGCGCGGCCCAGGGTTGCCTCTACCTTGACGGTTCCGGTGTTGGTGGCGCTGGTATCGGTGCGGGCGGGGGTGGCCTCAATGCGCAGCTTCCACTCCTGCGGGGTAGACTGCCACAGCGCGAACTCGGCATCGGTGAGCGCCAGCGGCATCTTCTCCACGCCCTGCTTCACGTTCACCCGTGCGCCGGTCGCCTCCACGTAGGGGAAGCGCGGGGTTTGCCCGGCGCTAAGCTGGCCGGTGGGTGCAGAGCCGATGCGCGAGGCCTGCAACAGGATGCTCTCCAGGTTCCAGCGTCCATCGGGCAGGCGCACCAGGTTCACGCTGGGCTCAGTAAAGCTGATGGTGGCGAACTCCACCTGCCGTCGCCACAGGGAGCTGACGCGCAGGCGCGCCTCCACACTGTTGGCGCGGATGACAGGCTCGCTGCCGAACGCAGGATCTTCCGAGACGACCAGGTTCTGCAGGGTGAAGCCCGGGAAGGGAAGCAGATGCAGCGTTACCTGGTCCAGGTGGACAGGGCGGCCCAGGCTGGCACCGATGCGCGTGGCAATCTGGCGCTGGTAGCGATTGACGTTGACATAGGGCGGCAGCAGCGCCAGCAGCAGGATCGCCAGCACGATGTAATACACCAGCACATAACGGCGCAGTCGCCCCATGCGGGTGGAGCGGGTGCCGCCTTCTGGGGCCTCTTGGGTTCTCGTCTCTTGCATTCCACTCTTCCCGGCTGGTGGATCAACCTACGCGGACCGGGCCTTTATCGAATCAGGTGCAGGGTGCGGTTCCAGCGGGTCTGACCCACAATATGGGACAGGACGTGGACCATAAAGCTCAAGCGGTCGCCCAGGCTCTGCTTGTCGATCTGGTCGGCAGGCGTCTCAAACGACCAGTAGACAAACAGCGGGCGGCCCACGATGTTCTCTCGCGGAACAAAGCCCCAGTAGCGACCATCCAGACTCTCGGTCCGGTTGTCGCCCATGGCAAAGACCATTCCGGGCGGCACGACCAGATCACCATTCTGGATGTGGTTGGGCAGGTCGAGTGACCAGCTGGCGGTCAGTCCGTCGTTCGGCTCCGGCGCCACAGCGGGAAAGTCATCGCGATAGGGGTTGTACGCGTGCTGCGGGTTGCTGTCGTAGATCGGCATGCCGGCGTAGGGTTCGTTTTGTGCAACGCCGTTCAGGTACACCACGCCGGCGCGCAGATGGATGCGATCCCCGGGCAGTCCGATGGCGCGCTTGACCAGGAAGAGGTCCGGGGTCTCGGGGTTGGGCTTCAGAAATACGATGACGTCGCCCCGGTGCACGTCGCGGTAGTGGGTGAGCGGGAACCACTTCGTCTGCGGTGCCAGGGAGATGCGATCGACCAGCACGTGGTCGCCGATCAGCAGCGTCTTCTCCATGGAGGCGGAGGGAATCTCGAAGTTCTGGAAGACGAAGGTCATGACGAAGAGGGCGACGATCAGCACGCCGCTGATGGAGGCCAGCGACTCCAGCAGCGTCTCCGGCTCTTCGCGCATCGGCTCGGTTGCCGCTGTCTCCTGGGTCTCCACTGTACTCATGCTGTCGGTCCTCTCCCGCGGTCTGCGGCCCTGCGGATGACAGGCCGCGCAATGTCCTTGGCCAGTGTACCGTTTCTGCCGGGTGTGTTGTTGGGCTGGTGGCGGACTACTGCACGCGCTGCAGGGTTCGGCTCCAGCGGGCAAACTCCAGCACGGCGTCCAGCAGTCGCAGCCCGGCACCGGTGCCGGGGGCCTCGGCTACGGTAGCTTCGCCGCGCGGCTCCAGCGAGAAGTAGATCACCATCGGCGTGCCTTCAATGGCGGAGCGTGGCACAAAGCCCCAGTAGCGGCTGTCCTCGCTGTCGTTGCGATTGTCGCCCAGCACAAAGTAGTCGCCCGCCGGAATCACCAGTTCCTCGTGATCGATGAGCGTATGCAGCCGCACCCACCAGCGAGCGTCGATCTCCGGGTCTGGGCGGTCGAGCCGGGGAAAGTTGTCGCGGAAGCTATCCGGCTGGCTGGCGCTGTAGAAGGCGTAAGGCTCGTCGAGCCGCCGCCCATCGATGAAGACGTGGCCCTCACGCAGCCGAAGATGGTCGCCGGGGAGTCCGACGACGCGCTTAATGAGGTGCATGGAGGGGTTGACCGGGTAGTGGAAGACGACGATCTGGCCGCGCTGGATGCTGGCTGCGGGCAGCACGCCGGCAGACTCGTCAAAGCCCTGCACCTGCTTATCGACCAGCAGGAAGTCGCCCACCAGCAGGGTCGGCTCCATGGACTCCGACGGAATGCGAAACGGCTGCACGCAGAACGTGATGATGAAGATGGCCGCGATCACGATGGTAAGCAGCGATTGCACAGCGGGCAGCAGACCTGCTGATTCGTTGTGCCGGGCTGGTGCGACGGGGTCACTCATGGGTGGCCTCCGCATGCGCCTGCTGCTCGGCCAGCAGCAGGTCCATGGCTAGCCGGGCGGCCTCCTGCTGCGCCTTCTTTTTGGTGGAGCCCTCGGACTCGCCCAGCGACTTGATGTTGCCGTCCGCGTCCTGAATGCGCACCTCCACGCGGAAACGCTTGTCGTGGTCTGGCCCGGTCTGTGCGGTCAGCACATACTCTGGCTGTCCCGCGCCGATGGCCTGCAGCCACTCCTGCAGCGCAGACTTGTGGTCGCCAATCGCGCCCCGCAGCACGCCGGTCGAGCGGAGCGCCTCCTGCAGCCTGGGCAGAGCAGGCTCCACAATGTGCTGCTCCACGAAGCTGCGGGCCACCTCCAGGCCGCCATCCAGGTAGAGTGCCGCGATCACGGCCTCCATGGCGTTGGCCAGCAGTGCCGGCTTCTGGCGGCCACCGCTCTGCTCTTCACCACGGCCCAGCTCCATATACCGGCCCAGCTCCAACTGCGCAGCTACCTCGCCCAGGTGCTTGCGGCTCACCAGCGAGGCGCGCAGCCGGGTCAGCTCGCCCTCGCGCGATTGCGGAAAGCGGCGGAAGAGCGATTCGGCGACCAGCAGCCCCACGACGGCATCGCCGATGAACTCGAGCTGTTCGTTGTCGGCCTTGGCGTCGGCTACGCCCTCGCCCGCCTGCTCGTAGGCTTTGCTGCGGTGGGTCAGGGCCCAGCGCAGCAGCTCCGGACGGGCAAAGGCATGCCGCAGCACGGTCTGCAGCGCAGCCAGGGGCTGCCGACGGGCGCTGTTGGCCGGGTCGGCGGAGCTTGCGGTGGCTGTGCTTTTGCGCCGCGTCTTCATCGTGCTCCCCAGGGGTGGTGCGTTGCGCTACTTGGAGTTCTCAGGCCGGTAAGCTTCTTTCTCGGCCTTCCCGCTGGGGTCCAGCGGGGTGTTGTCGTCGTCGTCAGCAGGAGCCTCGCGCTTAGGCAGGGCGAAGGGCTGCTTCAGGCCCTGCTCTGCCGCCTGCCGGGTGTCAGGACGGTCGTCGCGAACGGCCAGCGCGGTGCGGTACTCGGCGACTGCCTTGTCGCGGTCGGGCTTCACGTCATAGAGCCTGCCCAGGTAGATATGCGACCAGGCGAGGGTGCGCGGGTCGTGGGAGCTGGCCAGCACCTTTTGGAACTCGCTGATTGCGGTGTCGCCCTCACGATCCATCAGGGCTCCGCGGGCCAGCACGTAGTGGGCCTCGGCCTGGTCGGCCTTGGGGTCGTCCAGCGCCTTCTGGGCCAGCGACTCGGCGGTTGCGGTGTCGCCCTGCATCAGCTTCAGCTCTGCCAGGCGCAAGCCGGTGGGTGCCTGGGGCACGCGGCGCACGGAGTCGTGACTTCCCTCCGGCAGGAACTGGATCTGCTTCTCGGCGTTCTCCTGCCGGCCAACGTCCATGCCGTACACCATGGCGCCCATGTTGTCGCGCAGGCTGATGGAGTCCCGCTCCATCATGCCCAATTGATCGTAGAAGTAGCCCACCAGAACCCAGCCCTGGCGCATGTCCAGGTCAGCCTGACGACGGCGCACCTGTTCGGCGTCATGCTCCCAGGCCGTTACGGCATCTTCGTACTTTGCCTCTTCGCTGCGGTCTCTCAGCTGACGAGGAGCCTTTGGCCTGGGGATGCCGACGTCCATGGTGCGTGCCTCGACCGCCTTGATGAGGCACTCGGTCAGGAGCGCGACGATATCGGACTTGTAGGTGAACTCCAGCGGCGCATCCTGCACCGGCTTCAGCAGGGGCAGCAGGCGGTCCATCGCCTGGGCGCGAGCATAGACCAGCGGCTCAATCAGGAAGTGCAGGTAGGTGTGGCGAATCTCGTCCATATGCACGCGACCCAGCGGATCTCCGGCCGGAGAGGCGACGACCAGGAAGTCGTTGCCGTAGATGCGTGCGTTGGTGGCCGCTGGCGAGAGCATGGGCTCCAGCAAGACCAGGAAGCGGCGGCCCTCGTAGCTGCTGACCGGCATGTGCAGATAGATGTTGGTGTCCAGAATCATCCGTGTGAGCGGATCGTGCACCAGGTTGACCAGCGCCTCGTACTCCGGCCGGTGCTCCACCCACAGGGCGTGCACCTGCAGCTTCTCGTTGAAGGTGCGCAGCAGGGGCAGAATCTCGACGACCTGGGTGGAGTCCGGAGGCAGATCAGTGATATCAACCGATGTGGTCAGCTCGGGCGGAGGGGTCAGGTACGCTGCCAGGGAGACGTACTGTGCCAGGTTGCGTCCACTATCGGCCAGGGTGTGCTCGTGGATGTACTTGCAGATGGCGTCGCGGCTGGTGCGCGCCTCGGCAGAGGCAGCCAGAGTGTCGTTGATCTCGCGGCGAATAGCCATGCGTACCGGCGCCGAGTGTTCCAGATCGGCGTCGTAGCCGCAGGTGTTCAGCGCGGTGGCCAGGTCAAAGAGCGGCTCGCTGGTCTCCAGCGTAATGGCGGAGCCGCCGGCCTCCGGCTGGGCGATACGCGGCGCAGGCTTCATGCCGGTCGAATCCGGTGCCTCCACGGAGGGGTTGCTGGAGGATGAACTGGAGACGCGCTGGCTGCTGCTTTGCTGAGCGGTCAGGCGGCCAGATACGAGAAGCGTGAGTACCAGCCCCATGCATCCTGCACGCAGCCACCGCATTGCGAAACGCTGAAGAGTCACCGGGATCCACCTAATGTGTTGTTCGACGCTGTGCCCGCGCATCCGTCTACCCCGCGCGCAACCAGAGTGCGCGCGGACGGTATGCCCGGCAAAAAGTATGGTTCTACACGAGTGTAGGACACCGCCCTAGGGGCAGCAAACCCGGCCCTGGTGCGGAAGCACAACCGAATAGACCGCCTCAGGGGCGAATCGCCACGCCAGCCGACGGAAACTGCACTGAGAAAAGGGGGGATGATTGGTGGACCTGATCGGGATCGAACCGATGACCTCTTCCATGCCATGGAAGCGCGCTCCCAGCTGCGCCACAGGCCCACTCCTTGAGGAAGGACTTCTTCATTCTCGCTCACCAGCGCCACTTCGTCAAACGACTGGGAACATTAGGGTGGGTTGCCGGTGTCTAAAGCAGGAGTGCCGCCACGGGCTTGACGAGTTGTGGCGGTCGGTTTGGTTGCAGTCCCGACACTTTCGTCGTAGCTTATGAGGACACCCTGATGCAGGCGGGCACGACCTTGGGAAATCTGGCAAGCGCGATTGGCATCACCACGGAAGACGCATCGCTGGTTGCTGCCCTGAAGGCTGGCTCGGAGTCGGCGTTTGCGTTGCTTATCGCGCAGTATCACCAGCAGATCTACTCGTTGCTGGTGCGGAGCCTGAACGACTCTGCCGACGCCGCGGACATTACCCAGGAAGTGTTTCTGAAGGTCTTTCGCAGCATCCGCACCTTCCATGGAGACGCCAGCCTGCGCACGTGGCTGTACCGGATTGCGCTGCATGAGGCCTCGAACCAGCGGCGCTGGTGGTCGCGGCATAAGCGGCAGGAGATTACCATCGACGCGCCCTGCGGGCATGACGAGGAGGACAACAGCTTTTCACTGGCATCCACCCTGGCCGATGGCGGGGAGTCTCCCTATGACGTGGCTGTGCAACGCGAGGTGCGGCTGCAGGTAGAGAACGCGCTGCGCCAGCTGCCGGAGCCGTTTCGGATGACGGTAGTGCTGCGCGAGATCGAAGGCTTTGCCTACGAAGAGATTGCGGAGATTCTGGATGTGAGCGTTGGAACGGTCAAGTCGCGGTTGACGCGCGGACGTTCCGCGCTGCGGAAGATACTGGTTGCGAGTCAGGGTACGCACGCTGCTTCCTCAGGAGCCTCGCTTAAACTGGAGCCATGCGAGGGAGGTTCCACACGATGAGCACGCTAACCTGCCATGCGGTCCGGGAGATGTTTACCGACTACCTTGACGGCACTGTGACCGGCGTGACGATGCAGGCGATCGCGCGGCATCTGGAGGGCTGCGAGGACTGCCACGCGGAGTTTGAAGGGCTGCGTATGGTGCAGCACTCGCTCAGCGGTCTGGGCACGCTCAAGGCACCTGAGGACCTGGGGATGCGGCTGCGTCTGGCGATCTCGCATGAGAAGGCCCGCAGCGAGCGGCGCTGGATGGACCTGATCAGCGTGCGTTGGGAGAATACGATTCGCCCGCTCGTGATGCAGGCCTCGGCCGGGCTGGCCGGCAGCATTGTGCTGGTGGGCGGCATTATGCTGCTGCTGGGCATGGTAGCTGCGCCAGAGCCGGTGATGGCCAACGATGAACCGCTTGGCCAGTTGACTGCGCCGCACTATTTGTACTCGGCAGAGATGTTTCAGCCAATCCACACGGACTATGACGCCACCATCGTGGTGGAGGCGAAGGTCAACAGCCAGGGTAAGGTCTACGACTTCCGCATTGTGAGCGGGCCTGCGGATGCCGCAGTGATGCACCAGGTGACGGAGCGTCTGCTGCAGGGAGTCTTTCAGCCGGCCACCGTATTCGGCGCACCGATTCGCGGGCAAGTGGTGATGACCTTTGCCGGCATCTCAGTCCAGGGCTAGGCGGATGCGTCGTCGTCTCCTTGCTGTCGCCGCGCTCGGGCTTCTGCTGTCTTCTTCCGTGTCTGCGATGGCCGGCCTGCTGCACCGGCGGGCCGAGCGTTTTGCGGCGTGGCGCGCGACGATTCGTCATCACCTCTATGTGCCCGATCAGTTGCCTCCGCTGGAGGCGAAGCGCTGGTCGACGTTCTCTCCTACGCCGGGCGTGCTGGCAGATCGGGTGACCTATCAGAGTGCCTCGGGGATGCTGGTGCCGGCCATCGTCTACCGGCCTGATCCCGCTGTGACGCACTGGCGCGGCAGGCTGCCGGGCATTGTGGTGGTGAACGGGCACGGCTCCGACAAGTTTGGCTGGTACGCGTTCTACAGCGGGATGCTGTTTGCGAAGGCCGGGGCCGTGGTGGTGACCTATGACCCCATCGGCGAGGGCGAGCGCAACCTGCACCGCGCTTCGCGGGCAAGTTCGCACGACCAGAACGTGGCCACGCCGCCCGGTGTTCCGGCAGACGACTGGGGGCAGCGCCTGGCCGGGCTGATGCAGGTTGACCTGATGCAGGCGGTCAGCTACCTGATCGCACAGCCTGAGGTGGATCCGCGGCGCATCGCCACGGTGGGCTACTCGATGGGATCGTTTGTCAGTGGCATCACCGGGGCCATCGATACGCGCATCCACGCGGTTCTGCTCTCGGGCGGTGGGGTATTTGATGGGGTGGAGCCGGGCTACTTTGACGCCAGCAAGCTGCCCTGCCAGGGTGCGCCCATGCGCTCGCTGCGGGTGCTGGGCGACCGCGGCGCAATTCTGTATGCGCTGAACGCGGAGCGCGGGCCCATGCTGGTGATGAACGGCTCGGGCGATACGGTGATGGACATGGAGCACCATCCGCCGGCATGGTTTGACCAGGTACGCGCCCGGGCGATTGCGCTGCGTGGGACGAACAAAAACATCTTCGTCAACATCCTGTACCCGGGCATCAGCCACCGCACCAGTTGGGTGAATCGTGATGGCGTGCTGTGGCTGGAGGATCAGCTGCACTTTGCGCTGTGGTCACGCAGCCAGATTCTGGCCGCTCCGGTCACCCACATCAGCACGTGGGCCAAGGCAAACGATGTGGACATCACCAGGAGCTACATGCGCGAAGATCGCGAGGGTGGCCTGGATGCCGTGGGCAGCGGGTTCCCGGGGATTCCCCGGAAGGATCTGATGGTGCTGCCCGATGCGGAGTGGAGCGCGCTGCAGGACCGCCTGACCTACGAGAGCTGGGCTGCCAAGACGATGGCGGCCGAGCGCGCGATGGTGGCACATCCGTAACGGAAGAGCGCACAAAAAAGGCCGGCCGCTCTGTGGGAGCAGGCCGGCCTTTTTCCTTGCAGCAGAGTCTGATCTTTACTTTGGCTGCTGCGTCGTGCGCAGGTAGGGCTTCAGCGTCTTGTAGCCCGGGAAGATCTTGTCTGCTTCCTCGTTGGAGACGGCCGGGGTGATGATGACGTCGCCGCCCTGCTTCCAGTTGGCGGGGGTGGCCACCTTGTGGGCTGCGGTCAGCTGAATGCTGTCCAGCACGCGCAGGATCTCGTCAAAGTTGCGGCCCGTGGTCATGGGATAGCTGAGCTGCAGCTTGATCTTCTTGTCTGGGCCGATGATGAAGACGGTGCGGACTGCGGCGTTGGTGGCGGCGGTGCGGCCCTCGCAGGTTCCGGTCTCGTCGGCGGGCAGCATGTTGTAGAGCTTGGCGACATGCAGGTCAACGTCGCCGATCATGGGGTACTTCACCTTGTTGCCGGTGACGTCTTCAATATCCTGAGCCCACTTGGCGTGGTTCTCCACGGGATCGACCGAGAGGCCGATGATCTTGGTGTTGCGTGCGGCAAACTCGTGCTCCAGGCCGGCCATGGTGCCAAGCTCCGTGGTGCAGACCGGGGTAAAGTCCTTGGGGTGCGAGAAGAGTATCGCCCAGCCGTCGCCGATCCACTCGTGGAAGTTGATGGTGCCGTGGGTGGTCTCGGCGGTAAAGTTCGGGGCTTCATCGTTAATACGCAGTAGCGACATGGCTAATACCTTTCCTTCAAGTAGATGGGATTGGATGATGGGATGGAAAACCGGCACAGGAGAGCAGAGAGAAGAGCTGACGCAGAGATCAGCAACAGCGCTGAGGACAGCACATGCTGGCGTGACAACGGTCGGCGACTTCGAATGGGCGGATCGACATCAAGGACACGGTTGCCGGGCTCCTGCTCCTACATTTTGCCACGTTTTTGATATCCACTGCCTCTCATTTGACGCAAATTGTTCCAAAAGAGGCGTGACGCGCGTCACATGACAGGAGGGAGTTCTATGCCAACAGACGCCAGAGCACACCCGTTTGTGCTGCGCAAGATTGCGCAGGTCGCGCGATTGGTGCAGGAAAGCTATACCCAACCGCTGCAGGGGGGCGAGGGCGTATTCCAGCCGGTAGCTGCAGACTCTACCGCGGTCACGTTCATCGGACACTCGTCGTTTCTGCTGCAGACGGCAGGGAAGAATCTGCTGATTGACCCTGTGTTTGCGACGCGGCTGGTGGTTCTGCGACGGCAACGTCGGCCGGGGCTGCGCGTGGAGCAGCTGCCACCCATCGACCTGGTGTTGCTGACCCATGCGCACATGGACCATATGAACCTGCCGTCGCTGCGACGTGTGGTGCGGGCCACCCGGAGGCTGCGGGGCACGGCACCTGCGGTGGTGGTGCCGCACGGCGTGGCCGACCTGGTGGCGGGGCTGGGCTTCGCCCAGATCTATGAGATGCGCTGGTGGCAGCAGCGTGTGGTGCAGGGCGTGACGGTGACCATGACCCCGGCACGGCACTGGGGCGCGCGCCTGTTTCGCGATACGCACCGTGGCTATGGCGGCTACTGCATCGCCGGGGGCAGCCACTCGGTGTACCACGCGGGCGATACGGCATCGTTTGATGGCTTTCGCGAGGTGGGCAGGCGGCTTCGGCCGCAACTGGCCCTGCTGCCCATTGGCGCCTATTACCCGGATACTTACCGGGCCGTGCACACCAGTCCGGAGGAGGCGCTGCAGGGATTTCTGGATACCGGCGCGCAGTGGTTGGTGCCCATGCACTACGGCACCTTCCGCCTGGGCCGCGAACCCATGGACGAGCCGCCGCGGCGACTGCGGCAGGCAGCGGAGCAGGCCGGAGTCGCGGCAAGGCTGAGGATGCTTGCCGAAGGGGACACGCTGGACCTGGCAACCGAGCCTATAGCCGGGGAGAGCTGGCAGCAGGATGCTCCAAACGTTGGGCGAAGCATGCCACAGGACACCCTGGCCACGGCTTGAGCAGGAATTGGTCTGCCCGCGCCACCCACGCTCGCGCCCCGCTCACCCGGGGGCACGGCGGCTGCCGGGGCCCGGCACGTCGTAAGCGAGTCCCGGGAATCCACAGCCTGGGTACGTGGTCAAGTCTCTGAACAGACGGAATTTAGCTTGGGAATTGGCATGAATAAAGCGCTTTTCTAACACCTTTGTGGCATGCAGTCTTGGTTAAAACTTGTTAATCTTCAGAGATTATGGTGACCACGACCCGTACCCAGGTAGAACTCGATCAACTGCTCGCGCAAGCGTGTCCAACCCAGGAGGATACGCCGTTCTTCAACCACTGCATGGCGCTCGCCAAGGATAGAGGTCTGACCTGGGAAGAGGCGCTCGAGTACACGGTAGAGATGCGCAACGGCCGCTAACTCGAACCTGTACTGCTGCAACAGTTGGCTGGAGGCCATGGCTTGCAACCTTTGGGTGATGTTCAAGCGCTCAACCAGTTCGTAAGGTGTCGGCATGGCGATTACACACGGATTTTCCGCGAATCTTGGCATGCTGCTGGCGCAGGCCTGCCCGTCGGATGATGACATTCCGCTGTTTAACGAGTGCATGAAGCGCGCTCGGGCCAATGGACTGGAGTGGAATCAGGCGCTGCTCTACACCATTCAGGTGCGCGAGCAGATGGATCAAGGCGAACTGGCCACGGCATTTGACGTCACCCAGCGGAAGCGCATCGGTTGGGGCGGTGCCGCGGTGCTGCCGGCGGAAGCGGTCGGGTAGATCCCTGAGTTAAGTGTTGGTTGCCGTCACGCATTCGCCCTCCGTCCGGGGGCGTTGTTGTTTTTGGTGGAAGCAAAGAAAGTCGGGAAGACTGTGCAGTGGCAGGTGCGTGGTATGACCAATTTAGGGTAGGATGCTTCCGAGCGCGTTGCGCGCTCTGGAGAGTGCATGAACCGTACCCGACAGATCCTACTGCTTACCGCCCTTACCCTCACCCCTGCCCTGAGTTTTGCCGCTGGCAAGATCTGTGATGCCCGCAGCTACGGCGCCAAGGGCGATGGCACCACCACAGACACGCGTGCCCTGCAGGCTGCGATTGATGCATGCACGGCCGCCGGTGGCGGTACGGTTCGTCTTGCCGGGGGAGCCTTTGTCAGCGGTCCGCTGGAGATCAAGAGCAACGTAACGCTGGAGGTAGCGACCGGTGCGCAGTTGCTGGGCTCCACCACGCTGGCAGACTATCCGGCTGCGGTGCGGATGCGGCAGCACACGGTGCAGCCACTGCTGGCGGTGACGAATGCAGACCACGTGACCATTACCGGCGGCGGTGTGATCGACGGTCGCGGCCAGGTGTGGTGGAACTATGTGAAGGGCGTGAAGGACGCTGGTGTGCTGGGCACGGACCATCCGCGGCCGATGGGGCTACTGATCGACCACTCGCACAACGTTGTGGTGGAGAACATCACGATTCAGAACTCGGGCTTCTGGCAGGTGGTTCCGTACTACTCTGACCATCTGATCTTCCGCAATCTGCGGGTGCTGGCACCGCAGCGCGGAGCACCGAACACGGATGGCCTGGACCCGTTCAGCTCCAGCAACATCCTGATTGATCATTACTTTTCCAGCGTGGGCGACGACAATATCGCTATCAAGAGCGGTGCGATCGGCTCTGCCGGGCCCGATGAGCCCAGCCACGATATCGAGATTCGCGACTGCACGTTTGAGGCGGGGCACGGGCTTTCGATCGGCAGTGAGCTCTCCGGCGGCGCGCAGCACATTCATGCCGAGCGCATCAGCTTCAAGGGCACCGACCAGGGCATCCGGGTGAAGGCAAACCGTGACCGTGGCCACGACATCAGCGACCTGAGCTTCAAGGACATCACGATGGAGGATGTGCGGACGGCGATCCTGATCAGCGAGTACTACCCGAAGGTACGACCAGAGGGCGAGGTCGCTGCCGCTCCCATCGGTCGGCTCACTCCGTTCTTCCACAACTTTGTGATTGAGAACGTTACGGCGAAGGACTGTGACTGGGCCGGCGTGGTGGTGGGCCTGCCGGAGTCGCCGGTGAAGGACCTGCTGCTGAAGAATGTGACCATCCAGGCGAAGAAGGGCATGGACTTTGCCTATGCGCAGGCCACGCTGCAGCACGTTACGGTAAAGCCGGACTCGGGCGAGGCGCTGACCATCGACAAGACGGCTGACGTGAAGATTCTGCCCTAGGAAACGACCTCACTCCAGCCGGGAAGCAAGCGCAGCCGTCACCTCGGCTGCGCTTTTTCCTGCAATCTGCAGCACCTTGCTGCGGCTGGTGTGGCCGTGCAGCAGCGTGACGGAGGCTTTGGGCAGACGGAGCAGGTCAGCCACAAAGCGGATGAGGGCCTCGTTGGCGCGGCCATCGACGGGCGGGGCGGTCAGGGCGATCTTCCACGCGCCGTCGTGCTGGCCGCTGACGGCGTTTCGGCGTGCGCCGGGGTGAATGCGGACGGTGAGGGTGCAGGTCGTCATTCTGCAGCAGGCTGCTGGCTGAGGATTCGCTTGCCAAAGATGGCCGTGCCGATGCGAACGCAGGTGCTGCCCTCTTCAATGGCGACGGCGAAGTCGTTCGACATGCCCATGGAGAGCTCGGTGAGGCTAGGAAAGCGGCGCTGCTGCTGGTCGCGCAGCTGGCGCAACTGGCGGAAGTAGGGTCGCGCGGTCTCTGGGGCCTCTGACCAGGGCGGCACGGTCATGAGGCCGCGAACCTGCAGGTGGGGCAGGTTGGCCAGGGCATCCAGCAGGGCAGGCAGCTCGTCTGGAGCCAGGCCGTGCTTTGTCTCCTCGTGCGAGAGCTTGACCTCAACCAGAACGGGCAGGGTGCGGTGCAGGGCGGCGGCGGCAGAGTCCAGCCGTTGGGCGATCTTCAGGGAGTCCACGGTGTCAATGGCGTCGAAGAGCTCGGCTGCCTTGGTGGTCTTGTTGGACTGCAGGGGGCCTATCAGGTGGAAGCGCGCAGGGTGTGGGCCGCTGCGCAGTGCGAGCAGGCTCGGGGCCTTGGCCATCAGCTCCTGCACGCGGTTCTCGCCAAAGAGGCGGTGGCCGGCGGCGCAGGCCTCCAGGATCGCCTCGACAGGGTGCACTTTCGAGACCGCCATCAAGGCGACCTCGTCGGCAGAGCGACCGGCCTTGCGGCAGGCGGCGGACACCTGCTCCTGCACGCGGGCCAGGTTGCCGGCGATAGTGGGCTGGTTCATGGAGCGACCCCTGTGGTTGGCATATCGCTTTTATCTTACCGGCACAGGGGCAGGGACGAGGCGACGGGGGCACTGCGGAGTGTAGCTCCGCCACCCGCTCCGTGGACTCTTTCCCGGACATTGCCACGAATACGCAGGCGCGACGGTGGCTCTGGCGATGGCGGCCGGCTGCCTGGCTAGAACGGGATGCGGAAGGTCAGCACGGTTGCGTGGTTGTAGGTGTTGAAGTGGGTGACCGCAATCTGCTCGCCGAGACCGAAGGTCAGGCCCAGGCGTCCGGGAGTGCCATCGGGGCGTTTGGTCAGCGGAAAGCGACCGACGACAACGCCGGGCGTGATGTAGTCGACGATCTTTCCATCGTTGGCGCCGCCCTTGAAGAAGCTGGCGTTGGACTCAATCTCTGGCCAGAAGAACCGGGCCTGCCCATGACTGGAGAGGCGATACTGCGCGACGGTATTCCAGGCGATGAGATGCCCCAGACCGGCGCTGTTGGTGACGGGCAGCGAGCCGCCGGCGGTGGTCTCCACGTCAAAGTTGCCCCAGCCCTTGCCCATGGCCAGGGTGGGAGTGACGACGGCGCAGCAGCCACCATTTTTATTCTTGCCGGTGGGCACGGAGCCAGCGAGGAACACCGTCACGATGGCATTGCCGTGCTCCTCATTGCGACTGTAGAGGCGTTCTTTGGCGACGAAGGTGATGTCGCCAAAGCCGTCAGAGGCGCCGTTCTGATGGTTGAAGAACGGCGGCAGGTTGATGAGCAGCTCGGTGTGGCGCTCTGGAATCAGCTCAAGCCCTTTGCCGTTGTCGTAGGTCCACTGCGCTTTGCCGGTGGGGGTGAACTGATGCACAAAGTCGGTGCGAAACTCCTGCTCCAGACGTGGCGTAACCAGCACCAGCGGCGTGACCCAGTGGGGCTGCGCGCTCTGCGTCGCGGTTGCGCGTGCCTGCCACCGCTGCACAAAGCTGGTCTGCGCAGGCAGAGTTGTGGCACACGACAAGGCCGTGCCGACTACAGCGGACAAGGCGCAACGACGGAGGAACGCGGGCAGGTTTGTCATGGTTTTAGTCGTTTTAGAGTAACGATTTTTACTTCTTCGCGCAAGCGACCGAGGATCGAGCGGTTGGTACGGTGTGACGCCGGGCAGCAGATATACTCAGACTGTTCAGGAGGCTGCCACGCCATGGCCAATGTTGATGTTCTGCTGAAGCCGCGCGAAGCCGCAGCCGCACTGGGGGTGAGCTATCCAACGCTGAAGCAGTGGATACTGACCGGCCGGCTGGCCACGGTGAAGACGCCGGGTGGTCACCATCGCGTGCCGGAGAGTGCGTTGCAACCGCTGCTAAAGGCAAAGCCGGAGACTGGCACGGCAACCTCGCGCGAGCGCTACCGGCGCGTGAGCGGACGAAACCAGATCGTCGGCACCATTGACGAGGTGAAGATCAGCGGGCTGATGGCGAAGGTCGTGCTCCGGATTGGGGATCAGCGCATCACGTCCATCATTACGGCAGATGCAGTGCGCGAGATGCAGCTGCGTCCCGGGCAGGCGGCGGCGGCGCTGATGAAGTCGACCGACGTGATGATCGAGCGGCTATAGCCGAGCCTGCGAGCGGCGCGACTGCTACTCGTGGCGGGTCAGCTCCCACAGCCCGGCGGGCTCCGGGCCGCCGACGAAGCGCCTGGTGAAGGTGCGGACCACGCGCATGCCCTGGCGAAGGGAGACGCGGCGCGAGGCAACGTTGCCGGCAGATTTGGTGATGCGGAGCACCGGCTGCTGCAGGTCGTCAAACCAGTATGCGGTGACGGGCTCACAGGCCTCTGTCACGTAGCCGAGGCCCTGCCAGGGCAGACCAATCCAGAAGCCGCGATGCGATTCGCCCGTGAGGGTCAGGCTGATCACACCGATGAGCGGTGCGGAGGCCTGGTGCAGGCGAATACTCCAGTGAAAGGCGACACCTTGCTGCATGGCAGGCAGTGCGACCTGCTGACAAAAGAAGGCTGCGCCATTCTGCGGGTAGGGCCACGGGACGACTTCGTCCAAATGCCGGACGATCTGCCAGTGCGGGAATTGGAGCTGAATCTCCGGGGCATCGGCCATGCCTAGCGGTTGCAGCAGCAGGCGGCGGGTTGTGAAGGTAGGAACCATGCTGGAGCGAAGAGAAGAGGCCAGCGACGCAAGAATCGTCGGCTGGCCCGGGGTACTGCCTTTCTCGGGTTGCTGCTGCGTTAGTGGCCGAACTGCTCCAGGTACTTCTCCACCTCGAGGGCGGCCATGCAGCCAGAGCCTGCTGCGGTAATGGCCTGGCGATAGCGGCGGTCCTGGATGTCTCCGCAAGCGAAGACGCCAGGGAGGATCTGGCCGTTGTGGGTGGTAAAGACGTTGTTGGTGGTCTTGATGTAGCCGTCGTCGTCCAGGTCCAGAATGCCGCGGAAGGCCGTGGCGTTGGGCGAGTGTCCGATGCCGAGGAACATGAAGCTGACCGGCAGGATGGACTCGGCACCGGTGGCCTGATTTTTGAGCCGAAGTCCCTTGACGTCCTTCTCTTCCACGCCGAGCACCTCTTCGACGGTGGTGTTGGTCAGGAACTCGATCTGCGGGTGAGCCATGGCGCGCTCCAGCATGATCTTGGAGGCGCGGAAGCGCTCGGTGCGATTGATGAGGGTGACCTTGGTGGCGAAGCGGGTGAGGAAGATGGCCTCTTCCATGGCGCTGTCGCCGCCGCCGATGACGGCGATCTCCTTGCCGGAGGCGAAGAAGCCGTCGCAGGTGGCGCAGGAGCTGACGCCATGCCCGATGAGTGCCTGCTCGGACGGCAGGCCCAGCCAACGGGCGCTGGCGCCGGAGGCGATGATAAGCGTGCGGGTGTGGATGACGTCCTTGCCGACATGGAGCACGTAGGGCGCCTTGGTCAGGTCGACGCCGGTCAGGTGCGCCATGCGCAGCTCTGCGCCGAAGCGGGTGGCCTGCTGCTTCATGTTCTCAATCAGCTGCGGGCCCTGGACACCCTCGGGCCAGCCGGGAAAGTTCTCGACCAGCGTGGTGATGGAGAGCTGGCCGCCGGGCTCGTGGCCCTCCAGCACGAGCGGCTTGAGGTTGGCGCGTGCAGTGTAGATGGCGGCGGTGAGTCCGGAGCAGCCGGAGCCAAGAATGACGGTATCGCGAGTGGTGGTGTCAGACATAAGGGCTTCCCTAAGTGTAAATGCGCCAGCTGCGAAAAAGATGCAAACCGCGACAGACGGTACCATGAAGCCATGGCAAATCTTACTTTGGTCTATGGCATGCGGCTGCTGCCCGCCGACGAGGTCGCCTCGATTGGCGATGCACCGATCACCCTGAAGAACGGGAACGAAGCGCGGGTGACCATGCACCTGCTGGAGGGGAGCCGCGAGCAGATTGAGGCCCAGTTGCGGATGAGCCTGGACGCATTCTTCGACTTCTACCCCGAGATCTAGACGGTTTGCACGGGAATGTGCGGGCGGTGTTGCAAAGTGAGACGCCGCTGGAGCCATGGAGCGAAATGCCGATAAGCGCCGGTGGAGGGCTATCCGGTGCGCTTCGTTCAGGGGAGCTATGGCTTGTGCGTGGCCTGCGGGCTGTTGTTCGCGTTCTGTTGCCGGAGCCTGGCCCAGGCGCCGACGGTTGCCGCCACGGTAGAGGACGCGCTGCACCAGATGGAAGCGCGCGCAGGCGTCATCTTTACCGGCCAGGTCGTGGCGGTCAGGCCGTTGGGCAGCAACGCGCTAAGCCCTGCGGTGGTGGAGATTGACTTCAGGGTCGAGAACGCCATACGGGGCTGTACCGCAGGCAGCACGTATACGTTGCGCGAGTGGGGCGGCCTGTGGGCGGCCGACGGCGCACGCTACCAGCCGGGCGAGCGGCTGCTGATGCTGCTGCATGCCCCGACCGCGGCTGGGCTTTCGTCCCCGGTGGATGGGCAGGATGGTGCGATCCCGATCGTGGGTGCCACCAGCCAGGTCGCCTCGGCGTCGTCGGTTGCCGCCATTGGTGCTGTTGCGGCTACGGAGTCGGTGGATCTGCGCTGGCTGGCGGCGAAGGTCCTGCGTCCTCTGCAGTATGCGCCGCCACAACTCCACCGCGGGGTGCATCCGCTGGCGGCTGGGGGGCTGGCCGTAGCGGCCGATGGCGCGAGGGCGTCGAGCCGGGAGAGTTCTAGCTCCGTCGCCATGGTGGTTGCGATGCTGCGGCAGTGGGAGGCGGCTGATGCCGCGCGTTAGCCGGCTGCGGGGCTGGATCGCCTGTGCTCTGCTGCTGGCGATCTGTGCGGTGGCGCACGCGGGTGGGCCTCGCTGGGTGACCGGCCCGCCGTACTTCACCACGGCCGGCGCGCCAGTGGTGTGGTACACCAATGCGCCGCAGTACTTTACTGATCCCGGCGACCTGAGTGCGACGGTGAATCATGCGGCAGCAGAGGCGATTGTGGCGGCTGCGGCCAGCGTGTGGAACGTGCCGTCGTCCGCTCTGGTGTTGGGCGAAGGCGGCTCGCTCGACGAGCATGTGAGCAGCGCAAACACCTATCTGACGGCAAGTGGCGTGCAGTTCCCGGCGGATGTACAGGCCTCGAACTACCTTGCGAAGCAGATTGCTGTGGTGTACGACTACGACGGCACGGTGACCGATCTGCTGCTGGGCTCCGGAGCCAGTGACCCTGCGGGCTGCAGGCAGAGCGGTGTGACTGAGAGCGTGGACTCGATCGCTGCCGATGGCCACATCCTGCACGCCATTCTGGTGCTGAATGGGCGCTGTACGGGCACGGATCCGGCGATGCAGCTGCAACTGCAGTATCAGCTGATGCGGGCCTTTGGGCGGGTGCTGGGGCTCTCCTGGTCGCAGACCAACGACAATGTGTTTACGCAGTCGCCGGTACCCACCTATCAACAGGCGTTGCACTGGCCGGTGATGCACCCCATCGACATTGTGTGTGGCCCGTACACGTATCAGTGCATGGCACAGCCGTTCAGCCTGCGCATGGATGACGTCTCTGCCCTGGACACGCTGTACTACATTCCCAACGGCACTGCGCCGCCGGGCAAGGTGGATACGCTTGCTGGCGCAAACCGCGTGACGGGCACGATCAGCTTTCCTACGGGACAGGGCATGCGCGGTGTGAATGTGCTGGCGCGGCGGCTGGAGCAGTTCTGGGGCACCCCGGAGGACTGGTACTCCGTCTCTGCAGTGACGGGCTCGCTGGACCGAGTGAACAACGGGAACCCTGTGCGCGGGCAGGGCACGACGTTGGGCGACAGCATGGGACGCGCCTACCCAGGGTTGGAGGGGCTGTATGCGTTGACGCATATCGACATCTTTCCGGGAGAGAGTTGGCAGGACATCCTGATTGATACGGAGCCGGTGAATCCGCTGTACACGGGGCAGTACGCGGTGGGTGCCTATGCCATCAGTACGATCGCGCCCTCTGGCACGACAACGACGCAGGAGTCGCAGGTGCAGTTGTCGTATGGGGATTCCGTCGTCTCAGAGCAGCCCAAGGGTGCGGCTGCCGTGTGTGACACGTCCAGCGATGGAGATGAATCCAGCCCTGCTCTGGTGCCGACGACCGGATGGTGGAGCGGCATGCTTTGCCCGTATGGCCATACGGCATGGAGCACGATGACAGTGCGGGGCAACCGATCGCTGACGATGGAAGCTACCGCTCAGGATGAGTCAGGCTACGTCTCCGTGCACAAGATGCGGCCTGTGCTGGGCGTTTGGAACGCCTCCGACCCGACCGGAACTCTGCCCACGCTGGGCGCGGCCAGCACAGCCTTCAACACGCCGGCGACAGCGACGACGGGGCTGACCGTGACGGTAAGCCAGCCCGCGGCGCTGCGGATGGTGGTCGCCGAGGAGCGCGGCGATGGACGCCCCGACTTCCACTACCAGGCGCGTGTGCTGTATGCCGACTCCGTCGCCCCGGCCAGTGTGAGTGCAACGGGTGGTGTGGTGACGATCTCGGGAATGGGTTTCCGGCCGGGGAATACGGTGACCGTGAATGGTGCCGCAGCCACTGTGCTGAGTTGGAGCGCGAATACGATTGTTGCGACGGTACCGCCTTCTGCGGCGAGCACGTCAACCAGCGCCGACGTTACCGTGAGTGATCCGCTGACGGGAGGTGTCAGCACCATGTACGGCGCGCTCACGTACGCTGCTCCGGTTGCGCAGCGTCTGCTGCTGGTGAGTGCGCCCAGCGGCTCCGTGTTTGTTGGGGATGCCCTGACGCCGAGCTTCAGCGTGCGTGTGACGCAACTGGACGGAGTGACGCCGATTGCTAACCAGCAAGTGACGTTTGGAGTGGTACAGGGCGCGGCACGCTTTGCGGCCTGCGGTGCCTCAACCTGCACGTTGACGACAGATGCTACCGGCACAGCCGCCACTGCGATGACGGTGCTGGCACCCGGGCTGACGCTCGCCTCAGCAACTGCAGCCGCCGGCAGTGTGACCACAAGCCTGAACGCACAGACGCGGGTGCGCACTCTGACGCTGCAGCCTGCTTCGGTCTATGTCGCTTCAGGGGCTTCGCTCTCGTTGGCGCTGACGGCCGCCTTGGCAGACAACTCTGCCCCGGTGGCGGGAGTTGGCATCAACTGGACCGCGCTGACGAGTGGTATCTCATTGCCTGGCTACTGGAGTACTGCCGGTGCACAGGGCTCCTCGACGCTGCCGGCGACGCTGACCATGGCGGCGGCACACCAGGCATCGTTGCGTGCCTGTGCCTGGAGCAGTGTGTGCGCGGTGATGACCGCCACCAGCGTTGCGCAGCAAGACCTGCGACTGGCCGTGGTGAGCGGGGCAGGGCAGTCGGTTGCAGCAGGCGCTGCGTTCGCCCCCGTGGTGTTGCAGGTGTCGGATGTCGATGGGCATCCGGTCGTCGGAGCCGACGTAACGGTGCGGCAGACGCTCGACTCCGGTACACCGTGTATCGGCCATGGCCGCTGCCCGTTGCAGCCGGTGCTGGCGACGGCACAAAGCACGCTGGTGTCTGACGCGAACGGCGAGGTGCAGGTGGTGCCACTGCAGCAGGGCAGCACCGCGACCGTCACGAATCTTGCAGCCTCCAGCGGGACCCAGGGGTTTGTGTCGCTGTCTGTCTTACAAACGCCGTAGTCGCGATCAAGCGAGTGCGGCCTGCAGGTAAGGCAGGGCACGGTATCATGAGGAGTATGAGCCTTACTCCTGAAGCGCGTGCCCGCAGAATCAAAGTTCTTATCTTCGACGTTGATGGCGTCCTGACCGATGGCCAGATTATTGTTGTGCCCGAAAGCTCGTTGCCCGACGCCAAGGGGCTGGAGGTCAAGGGCTTCTCTGCGCATGACGGCCTGGGCATTACGCTGGCCAGGCTGGCGGGCATCAAGGTTGGCGTGATCACGAAGCGTCAGTCTCGCGTGGTGGCGATTCGCGCGCATGACCTGAAGCTGGAGTACGTCTACCAGGGGCAGTCGCACAAGCTTTCCGCAGTCCACGACATTCTGGCCAAAGAGGGCATTACGCTGGATGAGTTGGCCTATGTAGGAGACGACATCATCGACCTGCCGGTGATGCGGGTGTGTGGCCTGGCCATTGCGACGGCGAATGCTCGTCCGCAGGTGAAGGCCATTGCGCACCATGTCACGCCAAACCCGGGTGGCCAGGGCGCCGGACGTGATGCCATCGAGTTTCTGCTGAGTGCGCGCGGCATTCTGGACCAGATGATTGAGCAGTATCTGGATGCAGATAATCCTGCTGCGGCTGTGGCGGATATCGGCACCGGCAACATGTAGCGAACGGGGCAAAGAGTGGGGCGAATAAAGTGCGAAGAATCGCGCTACAATCTCCCCATGCCGTTGACCAGCCAACCTGCCCTTGACCCCAGCACCGTGCCGCAGGAGCTGGCCTGGGCGCACCCGGTTACCGCGGAGTGGTTTGTGCGCCGGTTCGGCTCGGCAACAGAGCCGCAGCTGGCGGGCTGGCCCAGCATCCTGAGCGGCCAGACGACGCTGATCTCTGCGCCAACGGGCTCCGGTAAGACGTTGGCTGCGTTCCTCGTCTGTATCGATCAGCTCCTGCGACGCGCCATCGCCGGTGGGTTGCCCGCCACCACGCAGGTGGTCTACGTCAGCCCGCTCAAGGCACTCTCGAACGATGTGCAGAAGAACCTGGACCAGCCACTGCGCGAGATTCAGCAACTGGCGCTGGAGCGGGGCTATCTGTGCGCGCCAATCCGCACCGGGGTGCGTACCGGCGACACGTTGAACAAGGAGCGCGCGGCGATGTTGCGTTGCCCGCCGCACATCCTGGTAACTACGCCGGAGTCGCTGTACATTCTGCTGACGGCGGCACGCTCGCGCGAGCAACTGCGCCGTGTGCAGACTGTCATCGTCGACGAGATCCACGCGATTGCCGACGACAAGCGCGGCGCCCACCTGGCGTTGACCCTGGAGCGGCTGGACGCGCTGGTGACGGGTGCAAATCCGCTGATGCCAGGTGCGTCGCTGACTGGGCTGGCACAGCCGCCGCTGCGCATTGGCCTGTCGGCGACGCAGAATCCGATTGATCTGGTCGCTTCGTTTCTGTCTGGCACAAACGCGGCGCGGCCTGCGGCAAACATTGTGCAGATTGCGACCAGGCGCGAGCTGGATCTGGCGATCGAGATACCGAGCGAGGAGCTGGGTTCGGTCGCCAGCACTTCCATGTGGCAGGAGATCTTCGACAAGCTGGCCGCACTGGCGCAGCAGCACCGCTCCACGCTGGTGTTTGTGAACACACGCCGTCTGGTGGAGAAGCTGGCCTTCGCGCTGGCGGAGCGGCTGGGCGTAGTGAACGTAGCGGCACATCACGGCTCGTTGTCGCGCAATCTGCGGCTGGATGCGGAGCAGCGACTTAAGCGCGGCGAGGTGAAGATTCTGGTTGCTACCGCGTCGCTGGAGCTGGGCATTGACATCGGCGACGTGGAACTGGTCTGCCAGGTCAGCTCCACGCGTGCTGTCGCTGTAGCCATGCAACGCATTGGGCGTTCTGGCCATTGGCGCGGGGCAACCCCGAAGGGCAGATTGTTTGCCACGACGCGCGACGACTTGCTGGAACTGGCTGGGCTGGTGCGGCTGATTCGCCGTGGGGAACTGGATAAGTTACAAATACCGCCCGAACCAATCGACGTGCTGATGCAGCAGATTGTGGCTTGTTGCAGTGCGGAGTCCTGGCCTGTCGAGGATCTTTATCGCCTGGTGACGCGCGCCTGGCCCTACCGTGACTTGAGTCGGAATCGATTTCTCGAGCTGATCGAACTGCTCGCCAATGGAATCGAGTCCACGCGTGGGCGCTATGGGGCCTACCTGATGCACGATGCAATCCACGGGCACCTGCATGCACGACGCGGGGCACGCAGCATTGCGATCGCGAACGGCGGGGCGATTCCAGACACAGCGCTGTACAGCGTGATTCTGCAACCGGAAGAGATACAAATAGCCACCTTGGATGAACACTTCGCGGTGGAATCCTCGCCGGGCGATGTGATTTTGCTGGGCAACAACAGTTGGCGCGTGCAGCGGGTGGAGTCTTCAGGCCGTGTTCTGGTGGAGGACGCCCATGGCGCGCCGCCCAACGTTCCGTTCTGGTTTGGCGAGGCTCCGCAGCGCACTGAGGTCTTGTCTGAGGCGGTAAGCGCACTGCGCCAGGAGATTGCAGACCGGACGACCGGGATTGGCCCGGCGAGCGTGGCGGCCACGCAACCCGGAGTGGCCGAAACTGCGGCGTGGCTTATGGAGCAGACTGCGGTGTGCTCTTCCGGCGCCATGCAGCTGATTCGCTACCTGGTTACAGGTCGTGCCGTGCTGGGTGCCGTGCCCACCACGACCACGCTGATCGCAGAGCGCTTCTTCGACGAAGGCGGCGGCATGCAGCTCATCCTGCATGCGCCGTTTGGCGGGCGCATCAACCGGGCGTGGGGTCTTGCGCTGCGCAAGCGGTTCTGCCGCGGCTTCAACTTCGAGCTGCAGGCTGCGGCGACAGACAACGGTATCAACATCGCACTTGCGGAGCAGCACTCGTTCCCACTGAGTGACGTCTTTCATTTTTTGACGGTGCAGACCGCCAGAGAGCTGCTGGAGCAGGCCTCGCTGGCCAGTCCTGTGTTCAAGACGCGGTGGCGCTGGGCCGCGGGGCGCAGCCTGCAACTGCTGCGGATGAGCCGCGGCAAGCGGGTTCCGCCGCAGGTACAGCGGACGCGGTCAGAGGATCTGCTGGCCAGTGTCTTTCCGCAGGCGGCCGCATGCTTTGAGAACATCGAAGGCGATATTCAGATTCCCGATCACCCGCTCGTGCAGGAGGTGATGCAGGACGTGCTGCAGGAGGCGATGGATCTGGAGGGGCTGGAGCAGGTGCTGCAAGGCATCGCCTCCGGCGCTATTCGCTGCCTGGCGGTGGACACGCCGGTGCCTTCGCCGTTCTCGCATGAACTGCTGCATGCAAACCAGTATGCGTTTCTGGATGAAGCTGGCCTGGAGGAGCGCCGTGCGCGTGCGGTCTCGCTGCGGCGCACGCTGCCTAGCAGTGTGCTGGAGGAGGCAGGCCGCCTGGATCCTGCAGCGATTGCGACCGTACGGCAGCAGTGCCAGCCAGACCTGCAGGATGAGCACGAGCTGCACGACCTGCTGCTGAGCCTGGTGGCGTGGCCGATGGTCGGCTTGCAGCAGCCGGGCACACAACACTGGCCGATCTTCTTTGCGCGGTTGCAGCAGACGGGACGCGCAGCACTGGTGCCGTGCGGTGCGGGCCCATGCTGGGTGGCCACCGAGCGGCTGCCGCACGCTGCGGCGTTGTGGCCGGGGCAGGTCGAGCTCGAAGCAGCGCAGGCCACCAGCATTGACACAGAGGCGGCGCTTGCCCTGTGTGTTCGCGGGTGGTTACAAATTCTGGGCCCGGTGACGGCGGCGGGCCTGGCTGCGCGTCTGCATCTGCCAGAGACAAAGGTGCTGCAGGCACTGCTGCAGATGGAGATGCAGGGGCTGCTGCTGCGCGGCGTCTTCGAGGGGGGGACTCCGGTCAACGAGGTGGATGTTGAGTGGTGTGAGCGGCATCTGCTCCAGCGGATCCACAGGCTCACGCTGGGCACGCTACGGCGGCAGGTGGAGGCTGTCTCCCCGGCGGTGTATCTGCGCTGGCTGCTGCACTGGCAGCATCTTGCGCCGCAGTCGCAGCTTTCAGGTGAAGACGGCGTGTTGCAGGCGCTGCGCCAGTTGGAGGGCTTTGAGGCGCCGGCCGTCGAGTGGGAGCGCACGCTGCTGCCTTCGCGAGTGGCCAACTACGACCCGGCCTGGCTGGATGCGTTGAGTCTGTCAGGCGCTGTGGGATGGGGGCGTGTCTCACCGCATCCTGCATGGTCCGCGGGCGATGGTGCTGCGCCGCGCCGTGTGATTCCGACCAATGCCGCGCCGATTACCTTCTACGTGCGGGAGACGGCGGAGTGGTTTTCGTACGCGCTGGAGCAGCACGCCGTGGAGGAGACCAAGCTGGCGACAGCACTGAGTGCGCAGGCGCTGGCCGTGCGCAGTCTGCTGCAACAGCGAGGTGCATGCTTTGGCAACGATCTGCAGCGGTTGACGGGGCTCAGCAGGGCAGAGACGCAACATGCCCTGTGGGAGCTGGCCACGGCAGGGCTGGCGGCGGCGGATGGCTTTGATCCATTGCGCATGATGATGGATCCGCGCCGCAAGCCGGCGGCCAGTGCCTTGCGCAGCAGCTCCGGGCGATGGTCGCTGCTGCATCTGCCGCCAGCCGTCGCCGAAGTGGCACCGGCGGAGCTGGCCCGGCAGCAGGATGCAGCGCTGGAGTCTGCCGCGCGCATGCTGCTGCAGCGCTACGGCGTGCTCTTCCGCGATCTGCTGGCACGCGAGAGCAATGTCCCACGCTGGCGGGACCTGTTGAGCATGCTGCGCCGCATGGAGTCGCGCGGCGAGGTGCGCGGCGGGCGCTTTGTCTCCGGCTTTGCGGGCGAGCAGTTTGCGCTGCCTCAGGCTGCGGACTCCCTGCGGGCCTCGCGCAATCGCAGCACGGAGGATGTGGTTGCCGTGGCTGCGGCGGACCCTGTGAATCTGATCGGCGTTGTGCTGCCCGGGGAGCGGGTGCCAGCCATACCGGGGCGGCAGGTGCTCTACCGGAATGGCTGCCAGTATCTGACGGAAGAGCCGGTGAGCGAAGGTACGCTGCTGCCCGCTGTGCCCACCGAACTGCTGGCCCATGACGAAGCCCAAAAGCGGCTAAGCTTGTTCTAGGGAGTCCACGACGCCATGGCAGACGAAGCTCGTACAACCCGCACAGGCAGCGAGCAGACCGACACGGCGGACTCGTTGGCTGCAGAGGACTTCTACTACGACGGGCCGTACCTGGTGTTTACTGAGGCCTACCACCGCAAGCGCGGCTATTGCTGCAACTCCGGCTGTCGTCACTGCCCGTATCGCTAGCCATCAGCGCAGCGACTGGTGGCCGATGTTGGAGTAGCCGGTCAACTCCCCGGTCAACGTCACCGATGGAGACGGGCGGGCGGTATCCAGCAGAGTCAGCAGGCGAGGGTCGTTGCGATAGGGGGCGAAGTTGCGATCCTGTCCGACGGCTGTTGCGATATCCAGGCCACCACGGGCAGCTTTGCTGAGTGCGGTCAGCATCTCGACGGTGTTGCCGGCCTGGGCGTAGACGCGCGCCATCTCCAGGTTGAAGCGAGCCTCGTCCTCGGGCGTCATCACGTGCGCAGAGACTCCGGTGCCCCCGGTGCCGCGATAGACGGCGGGGTCCAGCTGCATGGCGGTCGCCATCTCGCGACGGCCTTTGTCGTAGCGCTGCTGATCGAAGTACGTGACGGCGAGGTTGGAGTGGTAGATGGCATCGTCGCGGCGCAGCTTGACGGCGTGGCGATAGTCGCTCTCCGCATAGGCGTAGTTCTTCTCCAGGTACTCGATCGCACCCAGGTTGTTCCATGCCTCGGCGGACCTACGGTTCAGCTTGAGGGCACGCTGAAAGCTGGCCCGGGCGAGCACCAGGTTGTTCAGCTGCAGCTGCGTCACGCCGATGCGGTTGATGGCGTCCACGTCTCTGGGCTCGCGCTGCAGCGCCGCGTTGTAGTAGTCCAGTGCGTCGTAGGGGAAGCGACGCGCTCGCAGGATGTCGCCTTGCAGCAGCAGAGCGTCGCGACTGGCCGTTTGCAGGTCGACCAGGTGGTGGGCGATGGTCTGCCAGTCCTGGCTTTCGTGCTGCTGGCGGCGGGCATCGTCGCCGCGAGAGATGGTCTGGCCCAGCGAAGGAGCGGCGAAGCATGCCAGCAGGAGAAGAGCGGCGAGGGAGGAAAAGCGAAACAGCAGGTAGCGCATGAGGACAACTCCCGGAACACGTCCGGCCATGCATCATCTGCCCTATAAATAATTTTTGTCAAGCGACACCGGTACAACCTATGGTGCATGGTTGCTGGTCGGCGGTGTGCCCGCAAGCCTAGCTGCTGCCGCAGTTGCCGGTGTTTGCGGAGCCGAAGGGCGAATGCGCAACGCAAGTCTAGGAAAACTAAAGGCCCCGGCGGCATCGTCGATGACATTGACCTGGCAGAGGTAGTCACCTGGGGCGAGCGGCTGCAGCGGAATATCGAATTGAAATTCGACCGCGCCGCGCTCCGGATTGGTGACGAAATCGGTTTCGACAAGAGGTGTCTCGTAGACCTTGATGCCGCCCTGCATGAACTGAATGCTGGTGAGCACGCGCACGGGCGGGCCCGTGTGGTGCTGCTGGGCAGGCGCGGGCGCAGGTGCGGAGGTGGAGGCGAGCGGCCTGGCTCGCGCCGGGTCGTAGACCTCGTACAGCAGGTAGAGGTGCTGATCCTGGCGGAAGACGTGGGGCACGTTCGGTATCCACTCCACGCCGTTGCGCACCAGCGGGCTGGCGGGATTTTTAGCCTGGTTGGGTACCTGTTGGCTGGCCAGCACTACGGAGCTGAGTTTGAGCGGCGACTTCTTCCAGTCGGGCAGCTGCAGGTCAGTCTCGAAGCTGCCCATGCGGCCGGTCTGGTTCTCGCGCACCACAAACTTCAGGTGGTAGGTGCCGGGTGCGAGCGTGAAGCTGGTGGAGTACTGGATGTTTTTGCGCTCCACCTGCTGGGCTGCGTCCAACGCCAGCTTGACGGTGTCGCGCACATTGCCCACCAGGATGCCCTGCGCATTCTTCACGCTGCCGATCACGTCGAGCGTGGCCTTGCTGCGATCACCGTTCTTCAGGAAGGGAATCTGGGAGCCTGGCACGATGAGCGATACGGGCACAAAGAGACGCCCTGCGGTGCTGCGGAAGTAGAGCGCCTGCAGGTAGAGGGGGACGTCTGTGGCGGGTAGGTCGCTGCGCAGCTGGTCGGTGAGCTGCTGCTCGCGGTCTTCGGCGCGCGCGTGCTGAAAGTCGGCAGGCGCGTAGTAGCCGGGGCGATACTCGAGCTTGACGTCGCTGCGGTTGAGCTTGACGGTCAGGTGGCGGTAGCTGCCATCGCGAGCCTGATTGGTGGAGTGGAAGCCGAGGATGTAGTAGCCCTCGGTATCGTGCTGGATCTGTTGAAAGGCGGGGGCGAAGTCGTTCGAGTCGACGAAGAGCTTGCCGCCGGTATCGGCAGCCAGCGTGCCGAGTGTCTCCTGCGAGCTGAAGTTGGTGCTGAGCTGGTTCTGCATGGCTGCGCCACTGTAGGCGGCGGTGCCGCGCAGGCTGCCTGTGCTGGCGTCGCCTACAGGGGGCAGGGCCTGCAGCCCGCGCGTGTCCACGGAGTAGATGGCCATGTTGGCGCGCACCGCCTCGTTGGTGGCAGAGCGGATGCTGGCCTGGTTCTCAATGCCCTGGCGGGTAAGGCCGCCGCTGAAGTAGAGCATGCTCTTCTTCTGATCGACTCGCTCCAGGGATCGGGCCACGGCGCGGATGGCGTAGAGTTCGCGGTCCGTGTTCAAGGCGTTGTACTCACTGTCGTCCGCGACGAAGCTGGAGCTGTCGTCGGCCGTGCCGCTGCTGGTGCCGCCTTCGTTGCCCAGCCCGTAGCCGGAGCCTTCCGTTCCGTTGTACTGGCCGACGGCGTGCAAGAGTGCCTGTTTGTTGGCGGTGAAGTCCTGGTCGAGGCTGAGGCCGCCCGAGAGGCTGACGACGGCGACCAGGTCTGCCGGCTGCATGGCCTGCTGGATGTATTGTTTGGCGGCGTCGACGGCTCGCTCCACATCCTCCGGCTGCATACTGCTCAGGTCGAAGAACAGTACGATCAGGCGGTGATCCTTGAGCGCAGCAGGCTGGGCGGCGAAGCCGTTGTTGAGCAGCGAGGCGACGGTGCGGGGGGCAGCGCCGACGACGGTATTGCTCTCGGCCAGCGTGGCTACGTCGTCCACACTCTGGTAGTCAAAGCTGGCAAGACGTTGGGGCTTGCCGTTCTCCAGCAGGGTAAAGTCGCTGGCCTTCAGCCCCTTGACCAGGGAGCCGGTCTTGCGGTCGCGCACCACGACGTTGGTCAGTACGATCTCTGAGCGCACGGTGAGGGTGAAGGATCCGTTCGCGGCCGCCGCCGCCTGCGTCTGCTGGGCTGCGGCCTGCTGGGCTGCCGCATGCTGCCCAGCGGCGATGGCAAGCAGCAGTGTGAGTGCTGCTGTTGTGGCCCGGCGGAGGGTTGTGTGCCCGATGCGCGTCATGGGTGTACGTCTTTCCTGGTGAGAGCTAGAACCGGAACCGCGCCACAAACGTGAGCGAGCGCATGGCTGCGGCGGAGGTGACCTGGCCGAAGGTCGGTGCGTTGATGGTGGTGCCCACACCGGCATACTGCACGGTGTTGAAGACGTTGTTGGCCGAGACGCGTGCCTCAAACGAACGTGTGTCGCCAAGCTCCACGGTGCGGGATAGCGAACTGTTGACGGAGACCGTGCCCGGCAGTTGGATGGAGTTGCGCGAGGCGGTGCCATACGTGCCCGGTGCGGGCACGCGGAAGGCAGCGGTGTTGAACCAGCTGCGCAGGGTGCCTGCCCCGCGAATAGCCTGCCCTGCAACCAGATCCGGCCGCAGCGAACTGCCCGCGCCGGAGGCGACCTCTGCCGCTGTGCCGGCGTAGACCGGGGTGGCGTAGTTGCCCGTGGCAAAGGTGTAGGTGCCTGAGAGCGAGTAGCCATCGAGCAGTCGCGACCACAGGCCGCCTTTGCTGAGAAAGGCGCGGTTGGGGCCAAAGGGAAGTTCGAACACCCAGTTGCCGGAGAGGCTGTGCCGCACGTCGAAGCTCGAGTTGCTCTCTTCCGCGCCCAGGTTGCGATCATCCTGCGCGACCGAGTTGCCGCTGCCGCCAATGGAAGAGGCATTGTCGATCGAGTGGCCGTAGGTGTAGGTGGCTTGCAGGGCGATGCCCTTTTGCATGCGCTTGCGCGCGTTGAGTGTGAGGGCGTTCTGTCGCGAGAAGGCGAGCGAATCCTCGTAGTTGAACTGTCCGGCGTTGGGGTTCAGCACGCCAGTGGCGGTGCGGTTGGGCGCTCGCACCACGTCGAGGTGTCCGCCGAGGGAGCCGTTGTAGCCGAGGTTGAGCACGACTCCGGCGCGCAGGCTTCGCTGCAGGTCCAGGCTCCACACCTGCACCATGCCCAGCCGGTAGTCGGGATTCACGCCGAAGTTGCTCTGCGTGATGGTGGTGGAGCAGCCAAAGCCGCTGGCCAGCGTCATGTTGGCTGTGGTGCAACTGGTTGGGCTGGCGGCAGAGCTGAGCGTATTGGTCTGGGTCAGGGCGAAGGGCTGCTGCAGGGCGAGCTTCTGCGCAAAGGTGGCGTACTGGCCCGTGTTGTAGTTGATGCCGTAGCCGGTGCGCAGCACGGTATCCTTCAGGAATTTAGGCCGCCAGGCGAGACCCAGGCGCGGAGCATACATGGCGTGGTCTGGACGCACCAGCGAACTGGGAGAGGCAACGATGCAGCCGGTGGCGGGGCTGGCGCAGACCTGGGTGATGGTGGCGAAGTCGCCGGTCTGCTGCAGATTGGTGAGGCGGTCGTACTTCTCCGAGTAGGGAGAGAAGTACTCCCAGCGCAGGCCGGTGTTGAGGGTCAGACTGGGCAGCACGCGGAAGTCATCCTGCACAAAGTAGTCCCAGGCGTTGGCGCGGAGGTAGATCTTGTTGAGCCCGGCCTGCACGGCGGTCTGTTGCGGCAGGCCTAGCAATAGGTCTGCGATGGGCGAGCCGCTGAGGGCAAAGTTGCAGCTCTGCGTGGTGGTGGGCTGGCACGCTTGCTGGGCAGGGTTCTCGGTCGCGTAGCCGCTGAAGGTAAACGCCCCCAGCACGTTGGTGCCGCCGATGGAGTCGGCGTGGATGCGGCGGAAGTCGAAGCCGAGCCGCAGGTTGTGCTTCTTGTGGTTCCAGCTGACGAAGTCAGAGAACGAGATGGTCTGGTTGATGCGGTCGCCCGGAGTGGTATCGCTGAGCGCAGCGATGCCGCCCGAGAGGCTGATGGTGGGCACCCCGTAGTAGAAGGGATTGCCGTAGATGGACGGGTCGCCCACCAGCACGCCGGCCTGCACGGCGGGATTCATCGCGGTGTTGGTGAAGAGATTGGTGCTGGTGCTGCGCGAGCGATTCCAGGCCAGCGTGGCCGTGTTGTTGAACCGGCCGTAGCCGAGGGTGTATCCGCTGGAGAGGTTGTAGCCCTCCGACATGGACTTGCCACTGAGCTGCGGAGCGAAGCTCTGCGCATCGCTGGCAGCGTGGGAGTAGGAGAAGCTTTCGCTGATGCTCTGACGCAGGCTGGGTGGCGTGTTCTGGCTCGGTTGCTGGCGACGTCCGCCGCCGAAGCCGCCAAAGCCTGCGAGCCCGCCAAAGCCCGCTGGCGACGAGCCAAAGCTGCGGTTGAAGCGTGCGGAGATCTGCGTGCTGTGCGCGGTGGCGATGGTGTTGGCCTGGTAGTTGTCTGCGGTGCCCGTGGAGGCGACGTTAGGCAGCGGGTAGTAGCTGAGCAAGGCTTGACCGGCGGCACTCAGCTCCGTCTGCGGAAGGCACGCCGTGGGTGAGGCGTCAAGCGCAGCCAGCGCCGAACTGCACCGGGTTGCGCCATAGGGTTGGCCGGTGGCAGGGTCATAGACCGTGCCTGCGCCGGTAAGATCGCCAAGACGCTGTGCCGCCGTAGGGACGATGAGCTGCGTGCTGGTGGGCGTGGTGCTGCGCGTTTGCTGGGCGCTGAGGAACAGGAACTGCTTCGGGTTGGGACGCGTGAGCCCGGGCAGATAGGGCGAACCCGTGAGGCTGGCCACAAAGCTGTTGCGATTGGCCGCCGGCTTGGGAATGGGCGTGCCGGTGACGGAGAAGCTGTTGGCGTTCAGCGCGCTGTAGGCCCCGGTGTAGCCGAAGGAACCATGGGGCTGGCTGGGATTCAAGCCTCGCATCCCCCCGAGGCCGCCACCCCGGCCGCCGAAGCCGCCGCGTGGGCCGCCGAAGTCACCGCCGAATCCGCCACCGAAGCCACCGCCCTGCATCAGGCCGCCCAGCGCACCGGCGATGGCATTGCTGACGTCGTTCGCGTTGAATCCCATGCGCTGCGCCAGCGCCTGCACATCCTGGATGCGTTGCTGCAGATCGTCCTGGCTGATGCCTGCCAGTCCGTTCGTCTGCCCGTTGGCTCCGCGCACGGTGACGGAGTCGGTGGCCAGCAGGTTGTCGCTCCCCTCTGCGCCAGCCAGTGACGGCATCTGGACACCGCTGATGCTGGTTCCGGCGCTGGCGTCGGCCAGGTCGGCGGCGCCGCCGCTCAGGCTCAAGGCCTGCAGGCCAGGGCCGCGGTTGCTGTTGCGTTCGCCCGCCGTGGCGGTCGGGGCGGCGTCGGAGTCGGGCTGGAGGACGACCCGCGAAGCCAGCTGCAGCGTGAAGTTGGCAACCTGGTCCGGCTGGCCGCCGTTCTGACCGGCTGCGTTGATCAGCACCTCCGTGGTGACGGGCGCGAATGCTGCCAGCTCTGCCCGGATGACGTAGCGGCCGTTCCGCGGCACCGCCATGGCATAGCTGCCGGTAATGTCGGTTGTGGTCGCGTAGCGCTTGCCGGTCAGCGTATTGGTGGCGGTAAGGGCGACGCCCGGCAGGGGTACCGTGCCGGCCTGCACGGAGCCATGCACCGTGCCGCCGCTGGCCTGTGCAGATGCTGTTGCCGGGGCAGGCACTGCTGCCGTCGCCGGAGCCTGCGCGCCAGCTCCGGCTGCCATGCAGGCGAAGCCCAGCGCCACGCTGGCCAGTGTTCGGCATCCTGCTCTCTGTCGCGAGCTGTGCATGGCTGGTTCGATCCTTGGCGCCACTTGGGTTACTTGCTGGTGCCTGAAGTGGGAGGCGCTGCCTGGCCGGTGGAGGAGTCTGCGGGCGCAGAGGTTGCCGGGGCGGCGGAGTCACTCTCGCGGCGGCGCCGGGCGGCCCGGGGCGTCATGACACCGAGCTGGGTGGGCACAAAGACGCCATCCTTCAGGCTGCCCTGGCCGGCGACCTGGTCGCCGATCTTGATGTCGGCCAGCGTGATGCTCTCTCCGGCGCTGCCGTCGCTGGGCCCGGCCTGCGCACCCTCTGGACGGGGCCTGCGGCCAGAGGGGCCCGCCATGCCGCCTCCACCGCCAAAGCCGAAGGCACCGACGCCCCCCATGCCACGCAGGCCGCGCTTGAAGGAAGTGCCTTCGTCCACCTGGATGACCTGGGCTACGCCGTCGGGTCGCTGGATGGTAAGTTTGACGTCATCGATGGCCGTCACCCGACCCACGATGTACGTCTTGCCCAGATTTTCACGGGCCTGCCGTATCTGCTCCGCGTCGATGATGAAGACGCCGAGGGCGTGCAGCGTGCGGGTGCTCTCGTCCAGCACGCCCATGGCACCCACCCCGTCGCCCACATGCACTGCGGTCAGCTGGACCGGCTGGCGGTCTTTCATCAGACGCGTGTTGGGCGTCGTCACAATCACGACAGTCTCGCCGCGCTCGGTCTTTACCGTCAGCTGGTTAGCGGCGATGGCGGTTACTGTGCCGGAGACGCGCTGTGCATTCCCCATGGCAATGCCGCCCATGCGACCGTCTGCCGGGTCGGACCCACCGGGGTCCTGAGCCCGCAGCGCGGGCGCGAGCGTTGCCAGCAGTGCCGTTGCCAGCATGGCCTGTACCAGTACTCTGGCTGCCAGGCGTGGAGTCTTACGGGCGGGTACCGATGGCATGTTGATTCCTCGTTCCGGGTGCCGTTGTACCGGCAGCCCACTGCAACTACAGACGGCCTTCTGCGGCGAAAGACGCCCTGCGGATGTGGATTCTGTGCGCGGCAGCAAGAACAGCAGGCTGCGCTACACTACCCACATGCACGACGTTGCCAATCACTCGCACACGGAAGATCACTTTGAGTCATCTGAGGCAGTTCGGGATGTCGTCATCGGCCTCTCCGACGGTTTGACGGTGCCGTTTGCCCTGGCAGCAGGTCTGTCGGGTGCCGTGTCCTCTTCAAAGATCGTTGTGCTGGCCGGTTTGGCAGAGATTGCTGCTGGTTCCATCGCGATGGGTTTGGGCGGCTACCTTGCGGCGCGCGGCGATGCGGAGCACTATGCCTCCGAACTGGCGCGTGAGCAGCATGAGATCATCCACCGCGAGCACGATGAGGAAGAGGAGATCTACGAGATCTTCGAGCAGTACTCCGTCGATCGCGAGGCGGCGACCCCGGTGCTGCAGGCGCTGAAGCGTAATCCGAAGGCCTGGGTGGACTTTATGATGCGCTTTGAACTGGGGCTGGAGGAGCCGGAGTCGAACCGCGCGCACCGGTCTGCGCTGACGATTGCCGCCTCCTACATCGCGGGCGGATTTGTTCCGCTGCTGCCGTATATGTTTGTGGTGAATTCGACGGAGGCGTTGAAGCTCTCTGCGCTGATTACGCTGGTGGCTTTGGCTTTGTTCGGCGGGGTCAAGGGGCGCATGGTTGGTGCGGGCTGGTTGCGTTCGGCGCTGCAGACGGTGGCTATTGGCGGCACCGCGGCGGCGGCTGCCTACTTCCTGGCGTATCTGCTCAACTCCCACTCGGCGTAACGTAGGCGCGGAGTCTGCCTGGTAACTTTAGCTGCGCTGGCGCATCTCACTAGAACCTGCACTCATCCTGGAGAGCGTGTATGCACCCCATCTCTGCCGCACCCAACGCTACGGCTGACCTGCTGGCCCGCTACCAGGCAGTGCGTGCTGCCACCCTGCAGTTCTGCCGACCGCTGACACCAGAGGACATGATGGTGCAGTCCTGCCCGGAGGCCAGCCCGGTCAAGTGGCATCTGGCGCACACCAGCTGGTTCTTTGAGACGTTCATTCTGCGTGAGTTTGTCTCTGCCTATCAGCCCTTTCACGCCGAGTTTCCCTGGCTGTTCAACAGCTACTACAACGCCCTGGGCGACATGCCGGAGAAGCGGCTGCGAGCCTCCTTTTCGCGCCCCTCGCTGGAGGCGATCCTGAGCTACCGGGCACACGTGGATGAGGCGATGGCTCGGCTGCTGCAGCTTAGCGTGGAGGATGAGGCGGAGCGGCGCATTGTGCTGGGACTGCAGCATGAGCAACAGCATCTGGAGCTGATTGCGACCGACATCAAGCATGCGCTCTTCACCAATCCGCTGCGGCCGGCCTACCAGGAGTCGATGCCAGCGCTGGCGCCGGTGCTGCCAGCGCCGCTGCAACAGTGGGAGACGTTCGCAGGCGGGTTAGTCTCCATCGGGGCCGCGCCGGAGAGCACCACGCCGCACGGCTTCGCCTTTGACAACGAGACCCCGCGGCACCAGTACTTTCTGCAGCCCTATTCGCTGGCGACGCGCCTGGTAACCTGCGCCGAGTATCTGCATTTCATCGAGGAGGGCGGCTACCAGCGCCCGGAGCTATGGCTTGCCGAGGGCTGGCAGGAGATGCGTGCCGAGGGCTGGCAGGCACCACTCTACTGGCAGCGCCAGCCGCGCTCCAGCTCGGGCTGGTCGGTGTACACGCTGCGTGGAACGCAGTTGCTGGATGACCTGAGCGAGACTCCGGTGTGCCACATCAGCTTCTTTGAGGCAGATGCGTTTGCCCGCTGGGCGGGCCATCGTCTGCCGACCGAGTTTGAGTGGGAGCACGCAGCCGCTGCGCTGCAACCGCTGGCGGCCAGCAACTGCCTGGAGTCCGGCCTGCTGCATCCGGCGCGTGCCTCGGTCGCTCCCGGCTTGCAGCAGATGTTCGGCGAGGCCTGGGAGTGGACGCAATCTGCCTATCTGGGCTACCCGGGCTACAAGCCACTGCCCGGTGCGCTGGGCGAGTACAACGGCAAGTTCATGTCGTCGCAGATGGTGCTGCGCGGCGGCTCCTGTGCGACGCCGATTACGCATCTGCGCGCCACCTATCGCAACTTCTTTGCGCCAGCCACGCGTTGGCAGATCGCTGGACTGCGGCTTGCCACAGACGGGGCGCGATGATGCTGCCAGAGGCGCTCGAAGAGGTGTCGGAGAGTTCTACCGCTGTGGCTCAGGCCGTGTGGCGCGGACTGGTTGCAACGCCACGTTCGCTGCCGCCCTGGCTCTTCTACGATGCAACCGGCTCAGCCCTGTTTGAGCAGATCACCCAACTGCCGGAGTACTACCTGACGCGTGCCGAGCGCAGCATCTTTGCCCGGGATGCCGCCGCGATGCTGCAGGCCGCCGCCGGGGGCCGACGGCTCACCGTGCTGGAGCTGGGCGCAGGATCTGCCGCGAAGACCGGCCTGTTGCTGGCAGCGGCACTGCGACAGCAGGCGAGCGTGCTCTACCAGCCGATCGACGTCTCGCCGACGGTGCTGGCACTGGCCCGGCAGAACCTGGAGGCAACGCTCCCCGGAGTTGCAGTGGAGCCGCACCTTGCCGACTACAGCACACAGCCCTTGCCGCTGCACCGACCGCCGGATACACGCGCAATGGTCCTGTTCATCGGCTCCAGCATTGGCAACTTCACGCCGCAGGAGGCGGTGGAGCTGCTGGCGCGGGTCCGCAGGCAGCTTGCGCCTGGCGACACGCTGCTGCTGGGCTATGATCTGGCACCGGGAGCAGCCAGCCCGCAGAAGTCCGTGGCGACTCTGGTGGCTGCGTATGACGATGCTGCGGGCGTGACGGCAGCCTTCAATCGCAACCTGCTGGCGCGGCTCAATCGGGAGCTGGGCGCGGACTTCAACCCTGCGGAGTTTGCCCACGTGGCGCTATGGAACGAGGCTGAGTCGCGCATGGAGATGCACCTGCAGTCGACGCGCGTGCAGACGGTGCGGATCCCTGCCAGCGGGGCTGGCCCAGAGCTGGTGTTGCCCTGGCGGGCTGGCGAGAGGATACACACCGAAAATAGTTACAAATATACGCGGCAGCGTCTGCAGCAGCTGCTGGCTGCGGCAGGCTTTGCCGCTGTGCAGACCTGGCAGGATGAGCCGCTACGGTACTTCGCGGTCACTCTGGCTGCTGCGGTCTAAGCCCGCGCGCAGCCTACCGGCGGCAACGTCATCGTTGCAGGCTGGTCTCTCCGGTCTTGATGTTGATGGACCAGGGCTGTGGCGAAGGCAGCGCCATGCGACCATCGCCCAGTTGGAGCGGCATCCACAGGTAACGCGAGTCCCACAGTGCCTTGGGCTTCCAGATGTCGCCAAGAAACACGACGCTGCTGGCGCGGCTGCCGGTGACTTTGAGCAGAAACGTGCTTTGCGATCCGT
Organism: Acidobacteriota bacterium; assembly: GCA_028872955.1. Classification (GTDB taxonomy): domain Bacteria; phylum Acidobacteriota; class Terriglobia; order Terriglobales; family Acidobacteriaceae; genus Edaphobacter. The sequence goes on along the minus strand of JAGWNX010000005.1, from coordinate 44,407 downwards.
AGGTCCGCTCCGCTGGCGGTGCCAGGTCGCGGAACTCGCTCCATGGGCCTTCCAGATGCTCTGCCGTGGCGTACAGATTGGGGTTGGGGTCCCAGCCGGAGAGGTGGGAGCCAAGGACGTAGTACAGGCCGTGCCAGTGCACCAGCGCGCCGCCCTCCAGATGCATGGGCAGCAAGGCGACTTCGCGCTCGACGCTCAGGTAGTCGGCCGAGAGCTGCGCAATGCGAAAGCCGTAGGGGCGGTCCTCAAAGATGAGATAGGCGGAGCCGTCGTCGTCGACGAACTGGCCGATGTCGCGGCTCTCGTGGCCGAGCGGGCGAAAGCTACGGACGAAGTGGTAGGGGCCGTCGGGCCGGTTGCTGACCGCGACACCGACCTTGGCCAGCCGATAGCCGTGCTCGCTGGGGTGCAGCGGCCCGTCCAGATGCATATACATCACATACTTTCGGGTGCGGTTGTTGTAGAAGACCTTGGGCCGCTCGAGGATCCAGTTGGGCCCGATGCCCTCAGGATCGGCAAAGGCGATGCGCCGACGAAAGCGCCAGTGCACCAGATCGCGCGAGGAGTAGCAGCCCACGTAGCGCAGGGCAGGGTCCAGGCCCTGGGAGCGGTCTTCGCCAAACCAGTAGTAGAGCTTGCCGCGCTGCAGGATGCCCCCGCCGTGGGCCTGGATGGGCAGGCCACGATTATCGTTCCATACCTCGCCGGGGTGGATGCTGCTTTGCTGTTGCGCGAGCGCTACCGGGCCAGCCAGCAACAGTGCGGCCAGCAGGGGCGCAAGCAGAGACGTGGCTGCGCGAAGGGCAGGGACGGGGCGCAGGCGCATTATGCGGGCCCTCGCCGATACTCGCCGCTCTTGCCGCCGGTCTTGCGCAACAGCACAACTTCGCGGATGCGAATGCCTTTGTCGAGTGCCTTGGTCATGTCGTAGACGGTGAGCGCCGCAACGGAGGCGGCCACCATGGCCTCCATCTCGACACCGGTTCCGGCCACGGTGGCGGCGGTGGCCTCAATCGCTACCCCGCCTGCGGCCACACGGGCCTGCACGTCGACAAAGCTGAGCGCCAGCGGATGACACATAGGGATGAGGTCGGCCGTCTTCTTCGCGGCCTGGATTCCGGCGAAGCGGGCGACCTCCAGCGGGTTGCCCTTGGGGTTCTGTGGCAGCGCCTGCAGCACGGCGTCGCTCAACTCCACAAAGGCTGCGGCCACGGCCTCGCGGCGGGTTGCGGACTTGGCGCTGACGTCGACCATATGCGCCTGGCCGGTCTCGTCGAAGTGCGAAAGTTGCTCACTCATTCCGCCATCCTATCGCAGCAGCACGGAGATTCTCTCTCCGGCGCACAGACTCTCACGCGCAGCGGGCAGGACGGCGTAGCAGTTAGAGCGGGCGTGGGCGGCCTGATCGCCCGAGCCCTGCCACGCCACCAGGCGCACGGTGCTGCCATCGTAACGACTGGTCAGCCTGGCGGGCAGCACGCGGGTGAGCCCGGGCCGGGCTGCCACCTCTTCCTCCAGAGTGGCCTGCGCAAAGCATGGCCCCGCCACCACGCCACCGGCCAGCGCGCGCAGCAGCGGGGCGGCAAAGCAGCGGAAGGTGACCTGGGTAGAGATCGGGTTGCCGGGCAGGCCAAAGAAGTACGGGCCCGGCCGGTCTGAGAGCCCGCCCAGCCTGCCGAAGACTACCGGCTTGCCGGGCTGCATGCGGACACCCGTAAAGAAGAACTGCGCCTGATGCTCGGCGAGCACCTCCTCGACCAGGTCGAACTCACCCATGGAGACGCCTCCGGAGAGCACGATCAGGTCTGCCTCCCGGCACTGCGCCAGCGTGGCTCGCAGCTCGTCGCGGGTGTCGCGCGCAATGGGCAGGCGCACCGCATCTCCGCCTGCTTCCATCACCAGCGCCGCAATGCCGAAGCTGTTGGAGTTCCAGATCTGTGCAGGCAGCAGCGACGAGGCAGTGCCCGGCTCGACCAACTCATCGCCGGTAGCCAGAATGGCGACGCGCGGCCTGCGATAGACGCTGAGGTGTTGCAGGCCGCAGGCCGCGGCCAGAGCAATCTCCGGCGCTGCGAGCTCGGAGCCGACAGCCAGGAGCTGCGCGCCGGCAGCCGCCTCACTGCCTTGCGGAACAATGTTTTCGCCGCGGTGCCAGGTGCGGTCTGCGGCCAGGTGCAGGGTCTCGCCGTGTCGCTGGACATGCTCCACCATCACCACCGCGTCGGCCCCCGGGGGCACGGGCGCGCCGGTCATAATGCCTATGGCGCAGCCCGGTTGCAGCGGCTGGCCGCTCCAGGCCTGCCCGGCGCGCAGGCTGCCTGTCACGCGCAGTGCTGCTCCAGCTACCGCATCGGTGGCACGCACGGCAAAGCCATCGCGGGTGCAGCGGTCAAACGGCGGCTGGTCGCGGTCGGCTGTGATGGGCGCCGCCAGCACGCGGCCGAGCGCAGCCAGCAGCGGCAGGCGCTCCACTGCCGGTGGCTGAAGCGTGGCAGCAGCCTGCAGCACGCGCTCCAGCGCCGCATCAAAGCTCAACAGCTCCGCAGGAGCCATGCCCATCGCGTTTGGCCTTTCATTCAAAAGGCCCCGAGCCTGTGCCCGGGGCCTTCATGCGTTTGTTCGGGTTACTTCTTGCGTGATGCCTTGTAGTTCGACTCAACCTTCTCGCCGATACCGGTGAGGATGCCCTTGACCTCGTCGGCGCGCGGTCCCGGAGGTGCCAACTGCAGATACATCTGGTAAGCATCCACGCAGCCCGGGGGCGCGACGATCTTGCCGGACTTATCCACACTGGCCTTGGGAATGAGCGACTGACCCTTGATGTAGTACGCGTCGGCGCGCTTGGGGTCTGCTGCGATGGCCTTGTCGGCGGCAGCGGCCGCTTCGTCGATGGAGCCGGCGTTGTAGAGCGTAGCCGCCTCATTGTAGTAGTACATGCCGGCCGAGGCGGGCTGCGCCTTGACTGCGGCCTCGTACGCGTCCACTGCATCCTTGGGGTCACCCGACTTCACATAGGCCTGACCCAGCTGGTTGTAGGCAGTTCCAGCTACGTCCGCGCTGGCCTTCTTTGAGGCGGCGTTCAGGTCGATGGTCTTCTTGTAGGAGGCAACGGCGTCCTGATACTTCTGGACCACGTCGGGGTCTGTCGCCGGCTTACCTGCTGCCTTGGCATCTGCGGCTGCCTTGTTTGCCAGGCCCAGCTGGGCATCCGCCAGGGTCAGCCACAGGATCGACTCGTCCGGCTTGGCGGCTGTCGCCTGCTTCATGGCGGTGGCGGCGGCTTCATAGTTGCCGGCCTTGTTATCCGAGCGGGCCTGAATCAGAAGATTGTTGAGGTTGGCAATCTTCTGGTTGGCGGCCATCACCTCGGCGTTCTTCTTCTTGTACTCGTCCAGGGCCTTGCGCTCTTCGGGCGTCATCTTGGCGATGTAGTCCGCGCGCGACATGTCGAAGTCGACCTGCTTATCCTCGTCCGGAGAGAACTTGACGCTCTCGTTGTAGTCCAGGGTCTTCTGGTCCTGGATGACGAAGACGACGTAGTCGTCGGGCAGAATATCGCTACCCTTGTAGGTGCCGTCAGGCTGAATCTGGAAGACGTACTTGTACTTCCGGCTTGCCTGGTCTGCGGCGCGGTCGGTGGAGAGGCGCACGTCACCGTGGTTCAGCGGCTGGCCGATTGCGTTCAACACGCGGCCGTGGATGCTTGCGTTGCGCTGCGCCGAGGCGTTGACGGCGTGTCCCAGCAGCAACACGGCGGCAAGTGCCAACATCAGGCCTTTCAACTTTCCTGCACGTTTCATAGCGTCTTCTCGTTTCTCCTGAGGAATCTTCTTTGCCGCGGTGCCGGATGCAGGCCCCGCATCACTGCTCTTAAGCCTTTCCCGTCCCGTCTGAGCGGCTCCGGTAAGGGATGGGATCCACCGCGCCGGCCTCGCGGAAGGCACGCAGCCGCAAGACGCAGCTGTCGCACACACCGCAGGCCTCCGTTTCACCGGAATAGCAAGACCAACTTACATGGAACGGCGCGCCCAGTTCAACTCCAAGGCGCACGATCTCGCTCTTGCGCAGGTGAATCAGCGGGGTTTCCACCCGAATATCGCCCTCGCGGGTGCCCTCGCGGATGAGCGCGTTGAAGGCGTCATAGTAGGCTGGCCTGCAGTCCGGGTAGCCGGAGCTATCCTGCTCTACCGCACCGAGATAAACCTGCTTTGCTCCCAGCACCTCTGCCCAGCTGACGGCCGCAGACAGGAAGTGGGCGTTGCGAAAGGGCACGTAGGTGACGGGGATCTCGGTGCCGATCTGCGCCTCCTGGGCGGGTGCTGCGGGTACCGCGATGCTGGTGTCGGTCAGCGCAGAGCCGCCGATGCGCCGGAACAGCTCCATGGACAGCACCATCAGCTCCTTGACCCCGACCGCCTGGGCGATCGCCTGGGCCGAACGCAGCTCGCGGGACTGGGTGCGCTGCCCGTAGCTGAAGTGCACGGCATAGACGTCGTGATCTCGAGCGGCCAGCGCCGTGCAGACGCAGGAGTCCATGCCGCCGGAGAGGCAGACGACGGCGCGCGGCCGGGTGACAGGGCTAGGCATCGTCAGACGCCTCCTCGATAGCTTGGGCCCAGTCGCCAGAAGAGTCATCGCCGGCCTCGGCCAGCAGGGCGCGGGCCTCCGGCTCGTCGCGGCGGTGTACCTGCAGCCTGGCGCGAAAGGCCGGAGCCAGCAGGCTGTTCGCATTCTCGCCCAGCAGGAAGCACTCGATGCCCGCCGACTCCAGCATGCCTTTGGCCATCTGCGCGACGACGGGCTCAAGGTACTTGCCGACGGTGATGTACTGTTCCGGATCGCGCTGGCTCATTATTTGGCCTCGTAGCTCTGCAGGCGGGCGGTGATGGTGCCAAAGAACAGCCGCGCCTGAATCTGCACTGGCATATGCCGTGCGTCATCGGTGTACCAGATCCAGATGTTGCCGCGATTCTTCACGATGCCCTCGTCTGCCGTGGGCTGTACGCGAATGGTCTGGAAGGTTCCGGCAGGTACCTTCACCTCTTCGCGCGCCTCCACCTTCATGGCCACCGTGACCGTGCGCATGGAGTCTGCGAGGGGGAAGCGTACGGGCTGGCCGACGACGAGTGGCTGAGAGGCTGCGTAGAAGATGGCGGAGAGTGAGTCCGTCACGCAGGCAGGGATGGATGCGGTCTGGGTCTTGGAGGTGCCTTTCACCAGATTCTTCTCTACCAGAGTCTGGCGGCCCTGCTGATAGTTGAAGGAGAGGTCGCCGGTGACGCGCCGGTGGCCCTCCAGCAGCTGCTTGCTAAAGCCACCTGAGCAGCCGGTGCGCGTATCGAGCGAGGCCTGGAAGCGATCGACCACGGGGAAGAGCATGGTGATGGCACCGAGGGTATCGGCCGAGGCGGTCACCTTCTCTGTGTTGCCCTCACGCTCCAGGTGGAAGACGGCGGTGGCGGCTGGAAAGACACGCCAGTCCACAGCAAAGGTGAGCGTCTGGCGATCAGGGAAGACGTACTCCGGCAAGGGAGGCTGCAGGCTGGGGATGACGACGGGCTGGGGCGCGGGCCGCGGAGAAAGGAACTGCGCGGCACCGGCCGGGGCCAGCAGAGCCAGCGACAGAGCGGCCAGCAGATGTCTTCCATCAGGCAAGAGCTTCAGCAACGGTCGGCTCGCATGTGCAGCACGGGAATACCTCATCGGATCGTGGACTTGTGGGCGTGCGACACGGGCTGCACGGCTCCCGGAGAAGACAAGTCGAAGGGACAACTTCAGCGGTGGTGCGCCAGTACCCACTTGAGCGCCAGCGCCAGATAGATGGCGAGAGCGCCTATACCTGCATTGTACTCGCGGTGCTTCAGGTAGCGTTCGCGCGAGAAGGCACCTGCGGTCTGGCCGGTAGCGGCCGGGGTAAGGCGCGGCAGCAGGCGCGGTACGGCTGCGGCGTACTCGTCAAAACCGGGGAAGTGCTCGCGCAGATAGCTCTCTTCACTGAGGATGGTGGGAATGTAGATGACCGCGAAGAGCAGCGCCAGAACCACTAGAATGGCGGCACTGCGGGCCGCCCCGGCAAAGCCGAAGGCGATCATCATGCTGCCCAGGTAGAGCGGGTTGCGCGTGTAGGCATACGGGCCGGTGCGGGTCAGCTCGGCGTTCTTGCGCACGTATCCGGCAGCGTAGGCACGCAGCCAAACCCCGGGTGCTACCAGCGCCAGGCTGGCCAGCAGCGTGGTGCAGCTGGGCCGGGCCAGCCAGAGAAAGACGGCAGCGAAGACGAACCCCAGCGGCACCCGGATGCGTCGTGCGATCCGCTGCCAGCCTGTGCGTTGACTCAATCCAGCACCTCGTTTGCGGCGACCTCGGCCAGCAGGTCCAGCGCGGCGCTGGCCACCTGCTCCACACCAATGCGCAGCAGGCCGGCCTCCGGTTCGCTCGCACGCTTATGATTCGTCACGCTGGATGGGTCGCGCAACACCCTGGCCTCGGTTCCGTACGGTCCGGTGCGGGCGGGGTCCGTGGGGCCGTAGATGCCGACCACGGGGCGCCCCAGCGCTGCGGCCATGTGCAGCGGGCCGGTGTCTCCGGCGATCATGGCGGCAGCGCGACGGAGTACCTCAATCAGCTCGCTGATGGAGCAGGGCACAGCGATGGCGAAGCCGTTGCTGGCCTCCACCAGGCGGCGCGCCATCTCGTCGCGGTCAGAGGACGCATTGACCAGGGTACGGAAGCCCGCCCGGCCCAGCTCCGTAGCCACTGCGCCGAAGCGCTCGACCGGCCACTGTTTGGCACCCCAGCCGGCGGTTGGGGCCATTACGACAAAGCGGTCCAGCCCCTGGCTGCGGAGATAGCCATCGCACCACTGTGCGGCTGCGTGGTCGACGGGCAGCTCCACACGGGCTGGCGCCAGGGGCAGGTCAACGGCCCCACCCAGCAGCTCGCAGCCTTGCTCGATGACGTGGGCTGCGCTGCGCCGGACCTGCTTGCCGTAGAGCCAACGCGCCTCCCGCTCCCGGGGATCGGCGGGGCCGGCGTAGAGCGACGCGCCGACCATGCGGCCGATGATGGAGGAGCGAATGAGGCCCTGCATGTCCACACAGATGTCATAGCTGCCGGCGCGGAGCTCATGGCGCAGCGCTGCGATGTTTTGCGCGGTCCACAGCGAGAACGGGCGACGCTTCCATTCGCCGGTGGCTACGCCGTGCCAGCGATCGACCAGCGGCATGGAGGGGCCACGCAGGCCATCGGCCTCAGCGGCGGCCAGCAGAGGACTCCAGCGGGGCTCGATCGCCCAGCTGATGCGCCAGTCTGGCCGTGCGGCGCGCAGGGCAAACACCGCCGGCATGGCGTGCAGCACATCGCCCATGGCGCCGGTGCGCACGATCAGGATGCGGACCGGGCGATCCTTGGCCTGGCTCAGTTGGAACGCGTTCTTCAAGCCCCAATTTTCTCATGGCGACGGGTGTATCTGTCACGCGCCAGATGCCAGAGCGCGTCCACAGCCCGGGCGGCGTCATCCAGCTCCAGCGTCAGCTCTGCGGTGAGGACTGGACCGGCCTGGGCCAGTTGCTGACGCAGGTCCGGCGTCAGCTTTACGGCGTCTTTGGCAGTGGTCACAAAGCCGGTTGCGGAGTGCCGGATGGCTGCCTGCAGCAACCGTTGCCGCTGGGCTTCGCCGTAGGTCTGGTGGTCGGCAAAGGCGACCAGCGCAGCCACCTGGCAACCTGCCTCTGCCAGCATGGAGGCGAAGTTCTCTGGTCGGGCGATGCCGCAGAACGCGATCACCGGCGACGGAAGCGCAGCAGGCAGCACGAGTCGTCGCCGCACGGTCCACAGTGCCGCCGACGGTGCCAGTCGGTGGGCCACGGGCTGGGTGATGGCCAGCTCCTCGGCGCGCAGCACCACGACATCGGCCTCGCACAGGCGGGCGAGCGGCTCGCGCAGGTTGCCTGCGGGCAGCAACGCGTCAGAGCAATCGGCGGCGGTCAGCAGTACCAGATTGGCATCGCGACCCAGGCGACGATGCTGCAGGCCGTCGTCCAGCAGATGCACCAGTGGAGCTGTGGCGTGCCGCGCGGCCACCTGCGCGGCCAGTTGCCCGGCGGCGTAGCGGTCTGCCCCTACCCACACCGCGGCCTGGGTCTGTTGAGCCAGAAGCAGAGGCTCGTCGCCGTAGCGTGCCGCATCCCCGTTGGGGTCTACCTGTTCGATTGCGGTGGAGGCTCGGCCGTAGCCGCGCGAGAGGATGGAGACCTGCAGGCCACGCTGCGCCAGTGCCTGAGCCAGCAACGCCACCAGGGGGGTCTTGCCCGCACCACCGGCAGAGCAGCTGCCAACACTCAGCACCGGTTGCCCCAGCCAGCGCGGCTGCGTCAGGCGACGCTGCAGAGCCGCTCCCGCAGCGTACAACGGCACCAGCGGCCACAGCCAGGGGCGAGCAGCGCGGGTCATGCGGGCGTACCTGCGGTGGGAGCGTTGTCCAGCTGCTGCTGCAGGGCCAGGATGGTGCGTGCCGTGGCTCCTGCCTGAGCCGTGTAGATCGCGTGGCCGCTTGTGCCCAGGGCGAGCCGCGCAGGGGCATCGCTCAGCAGCTCCAGCAGCGTTGTCTGCAGGCTGGCGGTGTCGCGCACCAGGCGCAGGCCCTCCGCAGCGCGCATGCGCTCGACGACATCGCGAAAGTTCTCATACGACGGCCCCATCAGGATGGGCACGCCAAACTGTGCCGGCTCCAGCGGATTGTGGCCGCCGCGAGGCACCAGACTGCCACCGACAAAGGCGATGGTGGCTACACGGTAGACGGCGGCCAGGTCGCCGATGGTGTCCAGCAGCACCACGTCGACGGGTCTGCCTGGGTCTGGTGGCGGCTGGTCCTCTCGCAGTTGCGTGGCGCGTACCGCGGCCAGGCCCGCTAGCTGCTTCCACACGGCATCAAAGCGCTCTGGGTGGCGCGGAGCCAGAACCAGCAGGGGTGTTGCCGCGGGGCTGCGATCGGCAGGGTGAGAGTTGGAAAGCTGGCGAATCACGCCCTGCCACGCGGCCAGTACCATGGCGTCCTCGTCGGCCGTGGCAACTCCGGAGCGCTCTACCGTGCTGCCCGCCACCAGGATGGGCCGACCAGCGGCCTGGGCAGCGATCCAGTCGGCGATGGCGCTCTTACGTGGGGCGCGGACGTCGTACTTCAGGTTGCCCGCCACCAGCACGGCCGCTGCGCCCATCTGTTGCAGGCGCTCGGCGTCCTGCTGGCTCTGGGCCAGGAAGAGCGTGACCCGGCGCAACACGATGCTCCAGAGCGGGCGAATCTGCATGCTGCGGGCAAAGCTGCGGTCGCTGACGCGCGCGTTTGCCACCACGACGGGCACGCCGCGTTGCTGGCACTCGTACACCATGCGTGGCCACAACTCGCTCTCCATCAGCAGCAGGAGCTCCGGCCGCAGGGTACTCAGGTAGGCGCGCACCGACCAGGCCAGGTCCAGCGGATAGAAGAAGACGCGCTCTGCGCCAAGGCGTTCGCGAGCCAGTGCCTGCCCGGTGATGGTGGTGGTGGAGACGACCACCAGCCAGCCCTCGCCCAGCGCGGCACCCAGCTCCTCAATCAGCCGCGAGGCTGCCAGCACCTCGCCGACGCTGACCGCGTGCACCCAGACCACGCGCTTGCCCTGCACGGCGGCGATGAGACGGAGGGGAATCTGGCCGAAGCGCTGGTCCAGCCCGTGGCGATAGCGGCCGCTGGTCGCCATGCGTAGCAGCCAGTACGGCATGCCCAGCAGCAGGGCCACCAGCACCAGTACGCTATACCACGCCATCAAGAACGGCATTGCACCTCGCTCACCTGTCGCGCTTTACCGCGTCCACCAGCGAAGATGATAATCAACTTGGCCATGAAGTCCTATCTTCCCCTCGCTGCCCGCACCGTACTTACCACTTTGCTGCTGTGCCCGCTGGTCGCAGCCGCAGAGAAAAAGGCCCCGCCGGCGAAGCCTGCCAACCAGTACGCTGCCTTTGACGCCCACGCCAATGAGCACGTCACGATTGCGGCTGAGCCCTGTGACGACCAGAAGAAATGCGACTTCTTTCGGCTGCCCTATGTGGCGCACAGCCTGATCCCGATCCGCATCATCATCACCAACGATGGCGATACGGCTCTCTCGCTGGACGAAGCGCGCATGCAGTTCCTCTCTGCGAACAATGATCGTCTGCCAGCTGCGACGCTGGACGATATCAACCGCCGCCTGTTCACCTTTCGCAGCGCGGAGGGCACCCGGCTGCCGATCATCCCCATCACCATCCATCACGCGCCGATCGACAAGAAGATTACCCAGGACGACAACGACTTCGGCTTCGCTTCCACCACGGTGCAGGCCCACTCCACGGTGGCCGGGTATCTCTTCTACGACGTGAAGGAGCTGGACGACCCACCGCTGCAGGGCGCACAGATTTACATCAAGATGATCTACACCCTGGACAAGAAGCACCAGCTCTTCGCCTTCTCCATCCCGCTGGATAAATGGCTGGCAACGCAACACCAGGCAAAGAAGTAGCCAGGCTGGCGTTGGCCTGCATCGCCCTTCTCTACAATGGAGATTGGCGTCTTTGCGTCTGAGGGGTTCGATGAAGAAGGTGAAGGTGATTGGCGGCGGGTTGGCGGGCCCGGAGGCTGCGCTGCAGGCTGCGGCGCAGGGCTGCGAGGTGGCGCTGTACGAGATGCGGCCGCACCGCTCGACGGAGGCCCACCTGACGGCGGACTTTGCCGAACTGGTATGTTCGAACTCGCTGAAGTCGGAGTCAGAGAACTCTGCCCCCTGGCTGTTGAAGCAGGAGATGCGCCTGGCAGGATCGGTGCTGCTGCAGCAGGCGGATGCCAGCGCGGTGCCGGCCGGGCATGCGCTGGCTGTCGATCGGGAGCTGTTCTCGCAGCGAGTGGCCGAGCGCATCGCCGCCGAGCCGCGCATTACCGTGCATCGCGAAGAGGTAACGACGCTTGACGAGAACGACCCCGAGACGCTGACGATTCTGGCCACCGGGCCGTTGACCAGTCCGGCCCTGACGGCGGAGCTGACGCGCCTGACGGGCTCTGGCCATCTGGCGTTCTACGACTCCATCTCGCCCATTGTGGACGCCTCGTCGATCGACATGGAGAAGGTGTACCTGGCCGCGCGCTGGGACAAGGGCACAGCCGACTACATCAACTGCCCGTTCACCCGGGAGGAGTATGAGCGTTTTCTGGCGGCGTTGACGACCGCCGAGCGCGTGCCGCCCAAGGCCTGGGAGCAGATACCCGAAGCAGGCAGCGAGGTGCCGGAAGCCGCCGGGCAGCCGCAGTACTTTGAGGGCTGCCTGCCCATTGAGGAGATCGCGCGGCGCGGGCCCGAGACGTTGCGCTTTGGTCCGATGAAGCCAGCCGGGTTGACTAATCCACGCACCGGGCGATGGCCTTACGCTGTGGTGCAGCTGCGGCAGGAGAATCTGCGTGCTGACTCGTACAACATCGTCGGCTTTCAGAACCACCTGAAGTATGGCGAGCAGGCGCGGGTGTTTCGCCTGATTCCGGGGTTGGAGAACGCTCGCTTCCTGCGCTACGGGCAAATTCATCGCAACACGTATATCAACGCGCCCTCGCTGCTGACGGAGACGCTGCAACTGCGGGATCATCCGTCGATCCTGATCGCCGGGCAGCTCTCCGGGGTGGAGGGCTACACGGAGTCCATCGCCTCCGGCCTGCTGGCCGGGCGCTACGCAGCGGCGCTGGCGCGTGGGCTGCAGCCTGTTCCGGCACCTCGGCTCTCCGCCAATGGCTCGCTCACCCATTACATTACGCATGCCGAGGCGAAGCGCTTTCAGCCAGCGAATATTACGTTTGACCTGATTCCTCCGCTTGAGGAGGAGCTGCGCCGCAAGATTCGGGACAAGAAGGAGCGTCACCGTCTGCAGTGCGATCGTGCGCTGGAGGCCTGGCGGCAGTGGCTGGCCGTGGGCTGATCCCGCGGCACAGCGCATTCTGCTTCTCTTCCTGTTGTGGCTGCGATACTCTGCAGGCCACGGACTATGCGAGCCCTCTCTGCCACGGAAGCCTTTACCCCTGCGCTGGAACGCACGAAAGCGTTGCTGCGTCCTTACTCGCTGCGTCGCTGGTTGAAGCTCTCGCTGGTGGCGGTGGTTGCGGAGCTGGGCGGCCAGTTCAACCTGCCACCGCTGGGCGGGCGCGGCGTTTCCGGCGGACATAGCCAGTTCAGCGGAGGAGCAGCACTGCGGATGCAGCCGCACCTGCTGGCACTGTTTACGGCGCTGGGGCTGGTGCTTCTGGTCGTCTCGGCCATCTGTGTCTACTACGGCTCACGCATGCAGTGCGTGCTGCTGGAGATGACAGCGACGGGCGAGACGACGATTGCTCCGCTGTGGCGCAAGCACGCGTCTCACACCTGGCGCTGGGTGGGGCTGAAGCTGCTGGCAGTGTTGGCGGTAGCGGTGGCTCTGACGATTGTGCTGGCCGCACCCATCACCTACCTGGCGCGCACCGGTGGGGCCACGGCTCCTATGGCGGCTACGCCAGCGGCGGTGGCCATCATTCTGTTTTTCGTGCTGATCGTCCTGCTGTTGATCTTCCTTACTGTGGCACTGTTCTGGGCGCTGCGCGACTTTGTGCTGCCCTGCATCGCGCTTGAGGATGCCTCGCTGACCGAGGCACTGGCGCAGGCACGCCAGATGGTGCGTGCGGAGCCTGGCGCTTGTCTTGGCTATCTGGGCATGAAGCTGCTGCTGACCGTAGGCGCGGCGCTGGTGGCGGAGATGGCACTGGCGGTAGGCATCCTGCTGGCGGCGCTACCGTTGGCCGCAGTGGGGCTGCTGGCCTGGCGCCTGCAGTATCACGGAGCGCTGTTTGGCCAGGCTGTAGCCTACACCACGCTGGCGCTGCTGGCACTGGCGCTGCTGGTGGTCACAGTGGTAGGGGCTGTCAGTGTGATCGGCGCGCTGCTGCTGTTCTACCAGGCTTACGCGCTGTACTTCCTGGGCGGCCGCTATGCGGTGCTTGGCGACCTGCTGGAGCCGCCTGCGCAGCCGATGCCGCAACCCGAGCCGGGCATGCCAGCCTAGGCTGCCTGCCTGCGACGCTGGTGGCGTGTGCGCAGCCAGCCGCGCAGCCACTGGTTTACGGGCTGCTCCACCCAGTGGTAGACCGCAAGCGATACACCCATGCCGCAGACGACGCAGAGGGCGATGACGGAGAGCTGGTGCACGCGGTAGTGTGCCGAGGCCGCCGCGACATGATTGACCAGTACGCCAGCCGGGAGCAGCCCGCTGCGCACCAGAGCGGGCTCCAGCATCCACAGCACGGGCAGGTGCACCAGGTAGAGCGAGTAGGAGGAGTCGCCCAGCAGGATGGCCCAGCGCGGGATGCGCGGCGCCAGTTGAGGCTCCAGCATCACCGCGCCGCTCACCAGAGCGATGGCCGGCAGGCCCCAGCCCAGCAGGCGCAACATGGGTGGCCCATAGGCGGGCAGTACCAGCACGGCCAGGCTGCCTGCGGCCAGCAGCGCCCAGGCCAACCCCGGCGCAAGCCGACGGCCCTGCACGATGGCCTGCCCCAGCAGCACGCCGGCGAGGAACTCCAGCAGCAGCGGGCTGGCTAACAGTGTGATGGCAGGCCACCACGGATGACGCAGCACGCTGAGCAGGGCGAGCGTAACCATGATGGGCGCAAGCACGCGCACTACATCTTTACGCAGCGCCAGGGCCAGGGCAAACAGCGCGTAGAAGAACATCTCGTAGCAGAGCGTCCAGCCCACGGGCAGCACAGGCGAGTTCTCGCCCAGCGAGTCGCGCACGGGAATAAAAAGATACGAAGCGGTTACATAAAGCGGAGTGAGCCGCGGATGGTCTGCCGTGCCGTTGCTCCCTGCCAAACCCAGCAGCACCAGCAGCGCGACGGTGGTCATGGCCCAGTAGAGTGGGACGATCCGTACCAGGCGCCGTTCCAGAAACTCCAGGGCAGGGCGCGCACTCTGCTTGCCTGTCCACGAGACCAGCATGACGAAGCCACTGATGACGAAGAAGACATCGACCCCAGCTGCGCCGCGCACCCAGGAGAGGCTGTTCAGTCCGCGGCTGGCATGCTTGGACCATATCTGCGTGGCATGAAACAGCACCACCAACGCAGCCGCCACACCGCGCAGTGCCTGCACTCCGCGAAACTCGCGGGTACCTGACTGCACAGGCTGCAAGGCGGCAGCCTGCGCGGATGAGGCGTCGGGGTTGCGCTGCGTCAGCGTCACTCTTCCTTCTTCTTGTTGCGCGCCTTCACCTTGAACCAGATGGGCGTGCCGATAAAGCCGAAGCTCTCGCGTATCTGATTCTCCAGAAAGCGCTCAAAGCTGAAGTGAAGCTTCACGTCTTTGTCTGTGAACAGGACAAAGGTGGGCGGGGCAACGGCGGCCTGGGTCATGTAGTAGATGCGCACGCGCTTCTTCATCGGCACGCTGGCTTTTTGAAAGTCTACGCGGTCGAGGAAGCGGTTCATCTGGCCGGTGGTGACGCGCTTGCGCCGCTCGTTGGCTACCAGCTCTACCTTTTTGAAGACGGAGTCGATGTTCTTGTGTTCCGCTGCCGAGATGAAGAGCACGGGGGCGTAGTCCAGGTACTTCAACGCATCACGCACCTGCTGCTCGTAGACCTTTTTGTCCGCAGGCGGCTTACCGTCAAACAGGCGCATGCCATCCTTGCCGGTCGTGGTCATCAGGTCCCACTTGTTGATGACGATGACGACGCTCCTGCCGCTCTCGTGCGCGTAGCCGCCGATGTTGGCGTCCAGGGCCGCCACGCCCTCGGTTGCGTCAATCACCAGCAGGCTCACGTCGGCGGCCTCCAGGTGCTTGCGCGCCATAATGACGCTGAGCTTCTCGGCCATCAGCTTGGTCTTGCCCTTGCGCCGGATGCCCGCCGTGTCCACAAAGCGAAAGCTGTGTCCGCCGCGCTCCACCACTTCGTCGACGGCGTCGCGCGTGGTTCCGGCGATGGGGCTGACGATGGCGCGTTGGGTGCCTGTCAGCGCGTTCAGCAGTGTGCTCTTGCCTACGTTGGGTCGGCCGATGATGGCGACCTTTGTCTCCTGCGGCTTATGTTCGCCGTGCGAGCGCAGCTTGCGTTCGCGCACCGGGGCCGCAGCGGACTCCGGCGCGTAGCTCGGGCCATCTTCGTCCTCGGCCATCTCGTCTTCGGCGGTCAGCATCACCGCGTCGGGCTCTGGCTCGCGTGCCTCGGGCAGCACGGCAAACAATTCGTCCAGCAGGTCGCCGATGCCGTTGCCGTGTTCTGCAGAGATGGGTACGACATTACGAAAGCCGAGGCGGCGAAAGTTCTCTGCGCCGGCCAGCAAAGACTCGGCGTCCATCTTGTTGACGGCCAGGAAGCAGGGCTTGCCGCCGCGCAGCAGCAGGCGTGCCAGTTCCATGTCCGGCGAGGCGAGCTCGGTGCGGCCATCCACCACCATCACGATCGCGTCCGCTTCTTCCAGCCCAACGCGTGCCTGGCGGAAGATCTCGCTGGGGATCAGCTCTTCATCGTCCGGCACGACGCCGCCGGTGTCTACGATGCGGGCATCGCGGCCCATCCACTCGATGGTGCCGTAGATGCGGTCGCGGGTGATGCCGGGCTCGTCGCCGACGATGGAGCGGCGACTGCCGGTCAGGCGATTGAACAGGGTGCTTTTGCCCACGTTGGGGCGGCCGCAGATCGCGATCAGCGGCAGGCTTTGCGCGGCCTTGGCGGCTTCCAGCTCCATCTGCGCTGCCACCAGCTCCATGGCGCGCCAGTCGCGCTCCTGCTGTGCGTCGTCGTCCAGAATTCGCTCTCCGCGGCCAGCGACGTTCTCCAGCCGCGGCGTCTGCCGACCGACGATGCCTGCCTGGCGCGGCGTGGCCGGGGCGATGGTCTGGCGGGTCTCGTTCTCCGGCGACTGCCTGGGCAGGCGCTTCTTGCGGGCGGCCTCAGTCAGTTGCGATGCGATGGCCTTGCGCTTCTTGGGGGCAACGGCTCCGGTAACCGGGGCAGCCTTGGGCGCACGTCCCTGCTTCGGGCGCGTGCTCGCCTGCCGGTGCTTTTTACCTAATCGCTTCTTACCCTGCGCCATAGATGCCTGCCTTCTTGTGACGCTGAAGCGCCATCTTCCATTATAGGGAGGGAAGCGGGATTGCAACGCAGTCGAGCCGCCAGATCGTCATCGAAGAAAATACGAATATCATAGCGACAGTGCTGCCTTTCGCAGTGCGCCCTTCAACGACGTGTCTGCTCCCATCCAGATCGCGCCTGCTGCCAGCTTGGATCCACCGACCGAGCTGCCGACGCTGCATGCTTTTTTTGCGCCCGGCGGCATCTTGTCGCAGTCGTCGCTGGCCTTTGAGCATCGGCCGGGGCAGTATGAGATGGCGCGGGCCGTGGAGGCTGCGCTGGAGCAGCGCCACCACCTGATTGTGGAGGCCGGCACCGGTACCGGCAAGACGCTTGCCTACCTGCTGCCGGCGCTACGCCTGGCTCGGCAGCGTCAGCAGCGCGTCATCATCTCTACCGGCACCAAGAATCTGCAGGAGCAGCTCTACTTCAAGGACGTGCCTTTTCTGGAGTCGGTGCTACACGCCGGCTATGGGCCGTTGCGTGTCTGTTACATGAAGGGGCGCAGCAACTACCTGTGCAAGCACAAGCTGTATGCGCTGCGCAGTAACCCCATTTTGACTGGGCTGGAGGAGATCGATCAGTTCCACCACATCGCCCAGTGGGAGCGCACGACCGAGACCGGCGACCGTGCTGAGATCGACACGCTGCCCGAGAGCTCTGCCCTGTGGCAGAAGCTGGACGCGCGCTCGGAGGCCTGCCTGGGCCAGTCCTGCCCGGACTGGGAGAAATGCTTCATCACGTCGATGCGGCGCAAGGCGATGGAGTCGGAGATCATCATCGTCAATCACCACCTCTTCTTTGCAGACCTCTCGATCAAGCAGCAGGCGGCGAATGCGCCTGACGCGGGCATCCTGCCGGAGGCCGCTGCGGTGATCTTTGACGAGGCGCATGAGTTGGAGGAGGTGGCGTCCAGCTACTTCGGCATTGGGCTCTCCACCCAGCGCGTGGAGGAGCTGACCCGCGATGTGGAGGCGATGTTGAAGGCGCGCGATGCCTTGTCGTCCGCCCTTGTGAACGCCTGCACCACCGTGAAGGAGCGCGCGCGGATGTTCTTCGGCTCGCTGCCTGCGGAGGAGCCCCTTGCCCCGCCCGCGCCGGGCAGGATTCCGTTTGAGCAGCGCGAGATATTCCTGGAGGAGAGCGGCGATAGCTACCTGAGCGCAGTGAATGCGCTGACCCGGCTGGAGGGTGAGCTGGACGCGCTACGCAATGTGGACGAGGCCCCGGGCTTGCGCAAGCGTGCGGCAGACATCAAACAGCACCTGCGGTTTCTGCTGGAGTCCACCGACCCGAACACCGTGTTCTGGATCGAACGGCGTGTGGCGGGCGGCGTGCGCAATGCAGCGCGTGGCGGCGGGCAGGCCGCGGCCTTCCATACCCATCTGCAGGCCACGCCCATCGACGTCTCTGAGCTGCTGAGCGCAGCGCTGTTTCAGCAGTTTCCCTCGGTGGTGTTGACCTCCGCCACGCTGACCGTGGCCGCGGCTGCCGGTGCAGCCAACCCATCGCCGCTTGCGCACCTCCGCAAGCGGCTGGGGCTGGACGTGGGCACGCGCGAGCTGGTTGTGCCCAGCCACTTTCAATACGCTCGTCAGGCGCTGCTGTATCTGCCGCCCAACATGCCTGACCCCCGTGAGCCGGAGTTCCAGCAGCGAGCGATTGAGCGCATACGTCGCCTGCTGGAGATCACCGCAGGCCGCGCCTTTTGTCTCTTTACCAGTTACAAACAGATGCGCGAGGTGCATGATCGGCTGCTGGCCGAGCTGCCCTACCCGTTACTGCTGCACGGCACCGCACCCCGTCATGTCCTGCTGCAGCAGTTCCGCGACACGCCCAACGCGGTGTTGTTTGGCACGTCCAGCTTCTGGCAAGGGGTGGATGTGCAGGGCGAGCAGCTCTCCTGCGTGATCATTGATCGCCTGCCCTTTGCTGTGCCGACGGACCCGGTGGTGAAGGCGCGCATGAACGCGATTGAGAGCAGCGGGGGCAAGCCGTTCTTTGACTACCAGGTGCCCAGCGCCGTCATTGCACTGAAGCAAGGCTTTGGCCGCCTGATTCGCGGACTGAATGACCGCGGGGTGCTGATGCTGCTGGATCCGCGCATCCAGCGGCAGCGCTATGGCCGTATTTTTCTGGACTCGTTGCCGCCGTACCGCGTGACCCAGGAGATTGCGGATGTGGAGCGCTTCTTCACCGAGCATTGTTAACGCAGGCTCGCGCAAGCCGCTGCAATGCGCTAGCATGTTGCGCGGAGACAACCATGCCTGTTCTGCCGCACTCAGCTTCTGAAGCATCCTCTTTGTCGCGACGTTCTTTCGTTTCGCTCGCCTCCGCCGCAGTTGCCACCGTTACGCTGGGCTCATCGAGCCTGGTTGCAGAGCCGCAGGAGGCAGGGACCATGGTCTACATTGGCACCACAGACAACACCGCCGGCGGCGATGGTGTTTTTGTCGCGCGTTGGGATGCGAAGGCGGGTGCTTTGCGCAACCTGCGCGTGGCCGCACCCGTGCACTCGGCGGGCTTTCCTGCCCTTGCGCAGATCGGCGCAGAGCGCTATCTGTTTGCCGGGCATCAGCTGGGCGAGGGCAAGGCCCGGCTCAGTTCATACCGCATTGCGCACGGTGGTGACCTGGAGCTGGTGAACTCGATCGACACGGACCACTTTGACTTTGTCCACACCGGTATCGACCACACCCACCGCGCGCTGGTGACTGCGAGTTATGGCAGCGGCCGGGTGGCCAGCTACCACATCTCGCCGCAGGGCAGACTCTCTGGTCCGGTGACGCAGTTGCAGCTGGAGGGACACGGCCCGAACGCCTCGCGCCAGACCAGCCCGCACGCGCATGGCGTCGCCATCGCGCCCGGCAATCGCTTTGTGCTCATCAACGACCTGGGTACAGACCAGATTCGCGTCTACAAGCTGGACGCGGCAACGGCCCGGCTGGAGCCGAACGATCCGCCTCACTTCCAGGCAGCGCCGGGCTCCGGACCGCGCCACACCGCCTTTCACCCCAACGGTAAGTGGGCGTACTCCATCAATGAGATCGACTCCACCATCACGCAGCTGGCGTGGGATGACGCGGCCGGGAAGCTGACCCTGCTGGACACGGTGCCCACGCTGCCGCCGGGCGGCGATGTGGCCAATAATCGCGCCGGCGAGGTGGTCTTTGACCGTACAGCAAAGTATCTGTACGCCTGCAACCGTGGCGCAGTGGAGGAGCTGCTGACCTTTGCCGTCGGCGCCGGTGGCAAGTTGACTCTGGCGGGCCGTACGCCGCTGGGCGGTAAGGAGGCGCGCCACTTCGCGGTGTCGCCAGATAACCGCTTCCTGGTGGTGGCCCGGCAGTTCTCCAACCAGGTGGCCGTGTTCGCTCGCGATGCGAAGACAGGCCTGTTGACCGATACGGGCGCGGCTGTGGAGGTCAAGGTGCCCTCCTGCGTCCTGTTCGCCTAGCCGCCAAGGGCAGGCCTGCGGAGTGCGTGGCTGCGCCGCAGGCCGATTGCCCCGTAGAATAAGAGTTGATGGGGCGCAATCTCTACATTCTGGCTGGCACACTGGTTGCTCTGGCTGCCGTCTCCGGCATTATCTCGCTTACGAATATCGCGCAGCAGCCTGGGTCGCCGGGCGATGCGGCGCTGTGGCGCACCATGGGGCTTGGATTCCTGGTGCTGGGGCTGGCTGTGGCGCTGGCCGGCATCCTCTCCTCGCTGTTTGAGCAGGCGGAGCGTCGCGCGGAGCAGCAGCGGCAGGCACGCCGCCGCAAGTAGGGGCTAGCCCGGCCGACATGCCTCCCGGTGGCCGCAGGCTCGCAAACTGGCTACAATCGTAGATAAGGCTGAAGCTCCCCGTCGCCAGCTCCCATCCAATCTAGATTGACATGAAATTTCCTCAGGGAAGGTAACGCTGCAACATGTTTGAAGTCACCGTCGAAGCCGGATTCTCGTCAGGCCACTATCTGCGTAACTACCGCGGTAAGTGTGAGAATCCCCACGGCCATAACTACAAGGTCTTTGTGACCCTGATCGGCGAAGAGCTGGACGCGACCGGGCTGTTGCTGGACTTCAAGCTGCTGAAGCAGGTGATGCGTCCTACGGTCGAGTATCTGGATCATCAGATGATCAACGATCTGGAGCCGTTTGTCTCCGAGTTGAATCCGTCGGCAGAGAACCTGGCCCGCTACTTCTACCAGCAGACCAGTGCCCAGCTGCGCGAGATGACCAACGGTCGCGTGCGCGTGAAAGACTGCACGCTCTACGAGACAGACACCAGCTTTGCCCGGTACTACGAGTAGCCCTGACCTATGCGACTGATTGAGTTGTATCTGTCGGTTCAAGGGGAGTCCTCCTTTGCAGGGCTGCCCTGCATCTTTGTTCGCTTTGCGGGCTGCAACCTGCGCTGCGCGTGGTGCGACTCGGAGTACACCTTTACGGGCGGCACCGCATATACCGAAGATGAGGTGGTCGCGCAGATTGAGGCGTTGGGCAAAGGCGCGGCACCCTGTCGGCTGGTGGAGTTTACGGGCGGAGAGCCCATGCTGCACGCACGCGAGCTGTTGCCGCTGATGCCGCGACTGTTGGCTGCCGGCTACACCCTGATGATGGAGACCTCTGGCGAGCGACCGCTGGACGAGGTGCCGGCGGAGGTGCACAAGATTGTGGACGTGAAGTGCCCCGGCGCAGGTGCCGCTGCCAACAGCTTCCGGCTGCAGAACCTGGCCACGTTGACTCCGCGGGATGAGGTGAAGTTTGTGCTCAGCGATCGTGTCGACTATGAGTTTGCGCGCGCCTTCATGGCAGAGCACGCACTGGCCGAGAGGGTCGGTCAGGTGCTGCTGAGCCCGGCCTTTGCCAAGACCCCCAGTCCGCTGCGCACTGCCGACAACGCCACGCTGGACCCGCGCACGCTGGTGGAGTGGATGCTGGAAGACGGCTTGCCTGCGCGGCTCTCCCTGCAGCTGCACAAGTTCATCTGGGAGCCGCAGAAGAAGGGCGTCTAGTTCCCGGCTGGCAGCGGTTGGCCGTCCTGCACGGGGAAGAGCGTGCCGCGGCCCAGCAGGCCGAGTGGGTCAAAGCGCTGCTTCACCCGCTGCATTGCGGCGATCTCCTCTGCGGAATACTGCAAGGCCAGCAAACCGGCCTTGCGCTTGCCCAGGCCGTGCTCCGCAGAGACCGTGCCACCGAGGCTGACGGCCTTGCGGGCGAAGTCCTGCAGCAGCCCTGTGGCGCGTTCCACCTCGTCCTGATTGGCGGGCAGCATGTTGACGTGCAGGTGCGCATCGCCAATATGGCCGTAGATGACATAGCTGCCCGGAAACTCCGCAGAGAGGCGCGTGCGGTAGTAGGCGAGCATCTCGCGGTTGCGCTCGAGCGGCACGGCGAAGTCCGTGCCCATCTTCATGTAGCCGCGGCGCTCCAGAGTCTCATGCACCAGTTCGGGCAGAGCGTGGCGCAGCTTGCGGAAGCGCTCGCGGTCGCTGGCGCTCAGCGCAAACCAGGAGGCGTCCAGCAGTGCCCCGGATGCGGCCAGACGCTGCTCCCGGGCTTCGAGAAAGGCATCGGCGGCGCCTGGCTGCGTATCGCCCTCGGCTTCGATCAACAGCGCTGCCTGCGCGGCGCGAGGAATCTCCGGATAGCGGCTGCGCAGCATGGTGAGCGATGCGCTGTCCGCGTACTCCAACATGCGCAGCTCGGGCACGCTGCGCCAGGCCTCCACGGCGTCCAGGGCAGCGTCGTCGCTGGCAAAGAAGATGACCCCGGTCAAGAGATCCTTCGGCAGAGGCAGCAGGGCCAGCTCGGCCTCCAGCGTAACGCCCAACGTACCTTCGGAGCCGCAGAAGAGGTCAACCCACTCCATGCCGGGCCGCAGCCTGTAGCCTGCCGTGTACTTGGTGGTGTGGGGCACGGGCAGAGCAGGCACGTCGAAGTCGATCTGCTCGCCGCGGCGAAACTCGCGCACGGTGCCATCCAGCAGGGCGACGCGCAGCGCCCGCACGTGGCGGCGGGTGCTGCCGTAGTAAAAGCTGTGCGAGCCGCTGGCGTTGGTCGCAATGCTGCCACCGATGGAGGCGGTGATCTCGGTGGGGTCTGGCGCATAAAACTGGCCAGTTGTGGCTGCGGCGGTGCGCAGCTCCAGCAGGGATATGGCAGGGCCCACGCGGGCGGAGCCGGCGGTGATGTCGAGACGGCGGAAGCGCTCCAGCGACAGCACCCAGCCGCCCTGCGGCACGCGCGAGCCGGTCAGGCCGGTTCCGGCACCGGCGATGGTGACAGGCGTGCGCGTGGCGACCGCCTCCCGCAGGATGGCGGTGACTTCGGCCTCCGTAGCAGGCAGCAGGACGCGATCGGCCCAGCCGGTGAAGCCGGAGGCGTCGCTCAGGTAGCGTGGGTCAACTTCGGTCATGGTGCGCTGGCGGGGCCTGCAGAGCGCCCCGCCCTACTCCTTCTGCTCAAAACTTGCGCGCAGACTGCTGACCTCAATTCTTCTCTTTGCCCCACTGTGTGTCCAGAAAGAGATAGCGCGGGCGCAGTGTGTCCGGCGCTGCCGCGGAGTCGCCGTTCAGGTGCATCACCTGCCACTCGGTGGGCCCGTACACCGGCCACTTGGGCAGGCCGGGGCCGTTGGGGTTGCCGGTCTTGGCAAAGTTCGTCCAGTAGGCGCCCATCTGGTCGGAGAGGCGACGATCCTCGGGGCGCCATACCGCGTCGGGCCGAGAGTCCAGCGTACCGAAGACGTACTCGATGTCGTCCGAGTGGAAGGCACCGGCAGCAGCAGGGTGGTTGCGGTCACCGGGTGAGCCGAGAGTGAAGAAGTAGCGATACACCGGGGAGTGGCCGGTCTGCACCTGCCCCTCGATCCAGCGCCACGTGGAGTAGGCAATGAACTTGTCGCCGCCGTAGTCACCGGCAGAGCGCTTGGCCTCCTCGTCGCTACCCGCCGGATACACGGCCAGGAAGTCCGCTGCGTGCTCGCCAAAGTCCTTCTGGGCCAGTGCGGTGAAGCTGGCAATGGTGGGCGTCAAGGCTCCGGCGTAGCGCCCCTCATCGCCGTTCCAACCGGCCAGCATGGGGATGTGTGCCTGCTTGCCCTCGGCGTAGATCTGCGGCACGGGTTCAGGCAAGAAGTAGCCGTCCACGTCTGGCCCGAAACGGAGCGCGCCCTTGGCCGTTGCGGCACGCACAATGTCTTCCGTCGGGATGCGACGCAACTCCGCGAGTTTGCTGGTGCCGAAGGCCTGTTGCAGGAAAGCGCTGTCGCGCGTCTCACGGTCTGCGCGCGGCAGGTAGCCGAGTGAGGAGCTGTACAGCGCGCCGCCGCTCTCACCGATGGCCTTGCTGATCATGCCTCGCGTCAGGGGCGAGGCCATCTCGCTGCTGACGGCGAACGAGCCTGCAGACTCGCCAAAGATGGTTACATTCTTCGGGTCGCCGCCAAAGGCTGCAATGTTCTTCTGCACCCAGGCCAGCGCCGCTGCCACGTCCATCAGGCCGTAGTTGCCTGAGGCATGATGGGCAGACTCGGCGGTCAGCTCTGGATGCACCAGAAAGCCGAAGATGCCCAGGCGGTAGTTCATGGAGACCACAACCACGCCACGGTGGGCCAGGTACTGGCCGTCCTGCCGATGCTCTGACGTGCCGCCCGTTGCAAAGCCGCCGCCGTAGATCCAGACCATCACGGGCAGGCTGCCGCGCTTTGCGCCGGCGGGCTGCCACACGTTCAGGGTCAGGCAGTCTTCGCTTGGGCCGGGATCGTGGAACTGCATGTCCGGATAACCACCCAACTGCACGCAGTGGGGGCCAAAGTCTGTGGCCTGGCGAACGCCCTGCCATGGGGCGGCGGGTTGCGGAGGCTGCCAGCGCAGCTTGCCTACCGGCGGGGCTGCGTAGGGGATTCCCTTGAATGCCAGCACCTGGTGGTCGGCGGTCGCCTCGCCCGCAACCACGCCATGGTCTGTACGCACCTGTGGGCCGGCAGCCTGGGCCAGCGCAGGTTGAGCAAGCAGCGGGGATAAAGACACGCAAATGGTGGTCAGCAGAGACTTCACAGCACGCAGGGTCATCGATTTTTCTCCGCAGAAAACGTATCACAGCTGCCCCATGGCCAGCTTGCCTGCATCCTGGCCCGTCGTCACACCATCCAACCCTGAGCACACGAGGGACCGCATGCAGATTGGGATCGACAGCTTTGCCGCAGCCACCACCACCAGCGCCGCCGGGCCGGCCATTGCACCCGTAGACCGGCTGCGCAACCTGGTGGACGAGATCGTACTGGCAGACCAGGTAGGGCTGGACGTCTTTGGCATTGGCGAGCATCATCGCGCCCAGTTCCTGGACTCGGCCCCGGCGGTGATTCTGGCTGCGGCGGCCTCCCGCACCAGCAAGATACGCCTGACCAGCGCGGTGACGGTGCTCTCTGCAGCAGACCCTGTGCGCGTCTTTCAGGAGTTTGCCACGCTGGATCTGCTCTCGGCCGGGCGTGCGGAGCTGGTGGTGGGGCGCGGTTCGTTCGTTGACTCTTTTCCCCTCTTCGGGCTGGACCTGAAGGACTACGACTCGCTGTTTGCCGAGAAGCTGGACCTGCTGCTGCAGATCCGCAGCGGGAATCACATTCACTGGTCTGGCCGGCACCGGCCCGCGCTCACGGGGCAGGGCATCTATCCGCGACCACTGCAGCAGCCGTTGCCGGTATGGCTGGGCGTGGGCGGAACGCCGCAGTCGTTTGCCCGCGCGGGCCACCTGGGGTTGCCGTTGATGGTCGCCATTATTGGCGGCGAGACACACCGCTTCCGCCCGTTGATTGATCTCTACCGCGAGGCTGGACGTCGCGCCGGGCACCCCGCGGCCCAGCTCAAGGTCGGCATTCACTCCATCGGCTTCCTGGGCGATACGGACCAGCAGGCCGCGGATACGTTCTTTCCGGGCTATGCGCACTCGTTCACGGAGATCGGCAAGGAGCGTGGCTGGCCCCCGGTGACCCGTTCCCAGTTTGACGCACTGCGCGGACGCACCGGGGCACTGCTGATCGGACAACCGGAGACGGTGGCGGAGAAGATTCTGCGCTTCCACGAGGCGCTGGGCGGCATCGACCGCCTCACCTTCCAGATGACCGTGGCCGCGCTGCCGCACGCCAACATGCTGCATGCCATTGAGCTGCTGGGCACGCGCCTGGCTCCCATACTGCGCGCTGCGCTGCCGACAGTGGCTGAGGACACCTCCGCCTAACGGCTTTGGATCGCTAGAAGCGGTGAATCTGCCCGAGCCACTTTCTGCGGTCGCGGCGATCTTTCTTGTTGGGCTTGTTCTCTGAGACCAGCCCCGCCTGCAGCATCAGCTTGCGGTCCTCTGCAGCTTTGGCGCGGGCCTGGCGACTCTCATCCGTCTCGCGATACAGAGTCTGGGCTACGCTGGCAGGGCCGCGTATCTCACTTAGCTGCAGCACCTCGACTGCGAACTCGCCACCCTCCGTACGGATGCGGAGCGAGTCGCCCACCTTCACCTCGCGGGCGCACTTGGCGCGCACCCCATTGGACTCCACGCGGCCCAGGTCGCAGGCGTCTGCCGCCTGGCCGCGCGTCTTGAAGAAGCGTGCCGCCCAAAGCCACTTGTCCATGCGAACACCGGTCATGCGCTTATTCTCCACAACCGCGGCCGGGGCATGCAACGCCGCCGCTCCAACCTGGAGTGACACGGGCTACTCTTTGGCGTAGGCGCGGCTCTTCCATTCCACAGGTGTGCCGGCCAGCTTGCGCAGCAGGGCATACCACTGAATGAGCAGCAGCACGAGGATGCCAAACGGATGCAGCAGAACACTGCGCCAGCTCTGTCCAAAGCGCTCGGCAGCCAGAGCGCGCGGCAGCCAGGCGGCCACCACGGCCGCAACAACAAGCACCATCAC
Source organism: Acidobacteriota bacterium (assembly GCA_028872955.1). Lineage (GTDB taxonomy): Bacteria > Acidobacteriota > Terriglobia > Terriglobales > Acidobacteriaceae > Edaphobacter. The sequence continues at coordinate 18,354 of JAGWNX010000005.1, read as the reverse complement.
GACAGGCCGCGCGCTGCTATGCAGCAGCCACAGCGCCGCGACAAAAGGCAGCACCTGGCCCAGCAGCAACAGCGCGGTGGTGGGCACAATGCGGGCAGGGGCGGCCAGGCCCTCGGTAGCGTTCTTTGCCAGTCCGCTCCAAACCTGTGCGGCGTTGTGATACATGCGGCAGGTGGCCAGCGGAGCCAGGTCGGCCAGGTCAGTGGCGTGGCCATGCTGCCGCAGCAGACGTGGCAGCAGCAGGCCGTCGTGCATGGTGGTGCGAATGCCGGAGTGGCCTCCGCTGGCAAAGTAGGCCTCGCGTCGCACCATCAGGAACTGGCCGCAGCCAGCGGCAAAGGCAGGGTCGGTGGAGGCGCGCATTCTGCTTACCGGCAGAAAGCCGAGCAGCACAAAGTGGATGAGCGGCAGCAGCAGCCACTCCAGCCAGGTGCGTGTCTCCTGCCGGGGGAAGCCGCTGATGAGGCTGGAGCCAGCGCCGTCCCGCCCGTGCACCAGCTGTGCAGCCATGCGGGCCAGCGCCTCGGGCTGCAGGCGCACATCGGCATCCACAAAGCAGAGCAGTTCGTTGCGGGCTACGTTGGCCAGTGCCCAGCAGGCATGCTGTTTCCCGTTCCAGCCGGGCGGCAGGGGCGGAGCCTGCTCCAGCCGCACGCGCGCGTCCTGCGCGGCAAACGCACGCACGATCTCCGCAGTGCGATCGGTGGAGGCGTCATCCATGACGACCAGCTCAAACTCCACGCCGGTGCTGGCCAGCGCAGCCTGCAGCGCCGCGCCGATGGATCGCTCCTCATCGCGCGCCGGAATCAGCAGAGAGATTGTCGGCAGCGAGCTGTCGCGTGACGGCTCCGGCCTGCGGTACGCGGCCAGGTTGATGCAGAACATGGCTGCTGGGCCCACAGCGCACAGCAGCATGGCGAGTGCCAGGACCTCAGGCATTGCCGTGTTCCTCCGTGGGGATCGCAATGGGCTCCGGCCGCGGAGCAACAGCGGCCTGCGCCACAGCCGCTGCTGCGGTGTGCTCTGCCGCATAGGGCTGCCCGCGTAGCGCGGCCCACAGTCGCTTGCCCAGGCCATAGGCACCACCCACGCCCAGCGCACCCCGCTCCAGCACGGTGAAGCCTGCGTTGCTGCGGGTCAAGGCGAGCTCGCGCAACTCATCCATCGTGCCTTCCAGCGCAGCCACCAGTCGTGCCTCCACGGCCTCTGCGCTCTCGCCGGCGGCCACCTGCACGGGTTTGCCCAGCCGCAGCAGGCACTCAGGCAGACGCTCGTCCCAGAAGACGTACTCAATGGCAAGCGGCTGTACGGTGCAGGGAGCCACACGAACGGCCAGCCCGGCCAGGCCTGGCTTGAAGCTTCGCGGGCGCTCGCGGGCATCGACAAAGCGACCCTCCGGCGTGACCCACAGTACGCCGCCCGAGCGCAGGACCGCCTCGCCCGTGCGCAGAAACTGGACCGCGCCCCGCGCCGTAGCCATCTCGACCGGAAAGATGCCAATCTTCTTCAGAATGCGATAGCGCTCCAGGCTGGCGGCATCCATGGGGGCATAGTGACGACGACCGGGCAGCAGTTGCTCGGCCAGCAGGGTGGCAACCATGGGATCCCACCAGCTGCTGTGATTGGCGTACACCAGCAGCGGCTTGGCTTGTGCGGCCAGTTGGTCGGCACCGCTCAGACGTACCGCATGGAAGTGACGCCGGAAGTATCGCCGTGCGGTGTTGCGGAAGAACGCCAGGACAAAGCGCGAGATGACAGGTGGCTGCATGCGTGGCGTTACTCCTTTCTGACTGGTAGCGATGCCTGCCATGACTGGCTGGGAGGCGACACGTTCAAGCGCGCGCGTCGTGGTCCAGCGTATCAGCAGCAATCCATCCGGACATCATAACCATAGGCATGCCCGGGCCGGGGTGCGCCGCGCCTCCGGCCAGGTAGAGGCCAGGCAGTTCGCGGCTGCGGTTGGCCGGCTTGAAGGCACCCTGCCAGACTCCGTGGCTGGACAGGCCGTAGATGGCACCGTTCAGCACGCGGTAGCGGTCGTGGATATCCTGCGGCGTCAGGGCCGCCTCGTAGACGATGCGGTCTTCGATGTCGGTCAATCCGGCGGTGCGCTTGAGCTTGTCCAGAATCACCTGGCGATAGGCGGGCAGCATCTGCTTCCAGTCGTGGTGCGGGCGCAGGTACGGCGTGTGCACCAGCACGTAGAGCGCTTCGCCGCCCGGAGGCGCGCTGGCGGGGTCAGTGGCGGCGGTGGCGGCCAGGTAGCAGGTGGGGTCTGGCGCAGGCTCGCCCAGATCGTAGATGTGATGGAACTCCTCGTGTGGATCGCGGGAGAAGACGAAGTCGTGGTGGGCCAGGTGCTCGTAGCGCCGGTTCAGGCCCAGGTAGAGCACCACGCCGCTACACGCGGGCTCGTAGCTGCGCTTGTTGTTGAAGCTGTGCGCCGCGCTGCCGCCCACCAGTTCGCGCAGGGTGCGCACGGAGTCCATGTTCGACACCACGTAGTCAAAGGAATGTACAGCGCCATCGGAGGTCCGCAGGCCTGTCGCCTTGCCGCTGCTGGCTCCGTTCTGCGGCGCATCCGTGACGATCTTCACCACGTCGGTCGAGGTGTGGTAGCGCACGCCAAGCTCCTGGCCCAGCTTCACCAGGCCCTCGGGCACCGCACGCGTCCCGCCCATGGGGTACCAGATGCCCTCTTCCATCTGCATGTGGCCGATGGAGCAGAGAATGGCAGGAGAGGCATCCGGCGAGCTGCCCACGTACTGCACAAAGTGGTCCAGCATCTGCGCCGTGTTGGCGTCCGGAATATACTCGCGAATGGTTCCGGCCACAGTCTTGCCCAGGCGCATGCGCATCACATCGCGCAGCACGTTGATGTCGAATGCGCCTCCCACGTCCAGTGTGTCGCGCATGGTGCCGATGGAGCGCCAGAAGAAGAAGCGGTCGCTGATGGAGTGCAACTGCTCGGACATCTCCAGGAACTTCCGGTAGCCGGCACCCATGCGCGGCCACACGTTGTCCAGCTGTGCGGCCATGGCGTCGGTATCGTCCAACAGGTCCAGCCGGCTGCCATCTTCAAAGAAGCAGCGCCACTGCGGATCCAGCCGCACCATGGGGATGTAGTCCTCCACCTTGCGATCAGACTCGGCAAAGATGCGTCGCAGTACCGAGGGCTGAATCAGGATGGTGGGCCCCATGTCGAAGCGGAAGCCCTCTGCTGCCAGTTGTGCCGCCTTGCCGCCGAGCCACGGATTCTTCTCAAAGACCTCAACCTCATGTCCGCGCGCAGCCAGTGTTGCTGCCGCCGCCAGACCCGCCAAACCTGAACCGACCACTCCAACCTTCATGACGTCTTCCTTCCCTTGAGCAGGGCCTTCGTTGTGGTGTTGCAACACTCTAGCGTAGCTTTGCTGCTGCCTGAATCATGCGCAGGCAGCCGTTCCAGCGCGCCCGCCATCCTGCGCCGTGCAGCATGCGGACGAGCCCACCCAGCAGCGCCTGGTGAGCGGATGTGGTGGGCTGCAGATGCCGCATGCTGCCGCCGCGACGTACCTGCAGCACGCGCGGTGCGGTCATCTCCAGCAGACCCTCAGCACCGCGCGTCACGCCGAAGCCGCTCTGGCCGCGACCGCCAAAGGGCATGCGAGGATCTGCCGTGGGCGCAATCATGTCGTTGATCAGCACGCTGCCACACGACAGGCGCTCGGCTAATCTGCGAGCTTCGGCCTCGCGCCCGAAGAGCGAGACCGTCAGGCGGTAGGGGCACGCGGCGATGGCATCCGCCAGGTCCGTGGCCTCGAGCGGCTCCATCAGCATCAGCACCGGAGCAAAGAGATCGGCCTGAGCCACAGCCATTGCAGGTGTCACGCCGGTGAGTAGCAGCGCTGGCTGCTGCGGCAACACGCTGCCATGCGCGGTTGCTCCTGCATCCACGGCTTGCTGTACCAGGCTTTGCAACTGTATCTGTACGGCCGAGGGTAGCGGCACCGCTGGCAACATGGGGAGTGCGGCCCGCAGCTGCTGCACCAGCGCTTCACGTTTGGCCTCGGCCCCTTGCGTCAGAAAGATGCGTCGCGGAGCCATGCACGTCGCCGAGCCATTGAGTCGCAGTCCGAAGCACAGCGCGCGGACGACCAGATCAAGCTCGGCAGACTCGGTGACTACTACGGCGTCGCAGCCGGAGAGCTCCATGACGCACGGGGTCGCTGTGCCTGCCAGCCGCGTCATCACAGCACGACCGGCTGTCGCCGAGCCAGTGAAGATCACCTTGTCGGCCCCGCGTGCCAGCGCCTGTTCTGCAGCCTCCACGCTGTCTTCGGTTATCGTCAGGGCGCTCTGCGGCAGGCCGGCGTCATACAACGCGTTGGCGACAATCGCAGCCATCGGGCCACCCCCGCGTCCCGGCTTCCACACCACGGTGTTGCCCGCAGCCAGCGCCTGCATAGCTTGCACCCCCGGCAGCAGCAACGGATAGTTGGAGGGGCCGATGATGAGCACCGTGCCCAGCGGAACACGTTGTACCTCAGACGTGATGCCGGTCAGCCAGAGCGGCAGGCCTCGACGGCCGGGGCGGCGCGGACGCAGGATGCTGGCTGCCTCGCGCTCCAGAAACCGCATCGCCTCCAGCAGCGGCAGCAGCTCTGCTACCAGGGTGTCTGCGGGAGTGCGCACGAGCTCCGCAGGAGTCGCCGCGATCAAAGCGTCTTCACAGTCAGCGAGCAGGTGGCGCGCACGCGCTAGCACCCGCAGCCGAGCGTGCAGACTGGTCTGAGCCCACGTCGTTGCCGCGGGGGACAGCCCAGACTGCCGGGCGTAGTTCGAACTCGGGTGACTCGCCATGATCGTCTCTCCCGCAGCAACGTCGTACATCGTCAGGACGCGACTCCGAGCATCTGCCGGTGGATGGTTTGCGCCGAGGACACAGGCTCCCACTGGGGCTCAACCTGCAGGTCTTCCAGCAGCAGGCGCGAGGTGATGCGTGCCGACTCGAAGATGACCGGCAGACCGCTGCCCGGATGCGTGCCTCCACCAACCAGGTACATGCCCTCGACATCCTCAAACCGGTTGTGTGGCCGCAGGTGGAGCATCTGTTGCAGCGAGTGCGCCATGCTGAAGGTCGCGCCCTTGAACAGCGCAAACTCGCTCTGCCAGGTGCTCGGGGTGAAGATGCGCTCGGTACGAATGCGCTGCTCAAGATCGGTGATGCCGATCTTTTCCAACTGGCGCAGGGCCTGCTGACGGAAGTTCCGGGTCTGCTGGGACCAGTCCACCATGCTGCCATCCTTGGACTTAGCCAGATGTGTAACCGGAAGAAGTACATACAGCGTGCTGTGCCCGTCCGGCGCCAGGGTGGGATCAGTGACGCTGGCATTCTGCACGTAGAACGACGGGTTCTCCGTCAGGCAGTGTCGCGTCTCAATATCCTTCAGATTCTCTTTGTAGTTATCAGCCAGATAGATGGTATGGTGCGCCACATGATCGTAGCGGCCTTCTACGCCGAGATACATCATGAACGTCGAACAGGAGAAGTCTTTGCGGGCGATGGTTGCGTCAGACCACTTGTGCCGCACGCGGTTTGGCACCAGTTTGCGCATGGCCTCGGCGAAATCAGCGTTGACGATGACTGCGTCCGCGTCCAGACGTCGCGTCGTTGTTTGCACGCCGCGTGCCCGGCCGTTCTCCAGCAGAACTTTTTCGACCGGCTCATCCAGGTGGATGGTAACCCCCATCTCCCGGGCGATGCCGGCCATGGCCTGCGTGACGGCACCGCAGCCGCCGGTGGGATGAAACACACCGTGCTCGTACTCCAGAAACGAGAGGATCGAGAAGAGGCTGGGGCAGCGGAAGGGGCTCATGCCCAGGTACTTGGACTGGAAGCTGAAGCCCAGACGAATGCGCTCGTCCTTGAAGTGACGCCGCAGGTCGTCATCGAGCGATCGCCATGGCGCGACCATGGGCAAAAGCTTCAGAAACTCCGCCTTGGCGAGGTCGCTCCAGCGCTCGAAGGGAGTCTGCAGAAAAGGCTTGAAGCGATCCAGCTTCTTGCGGTTGCGCACCATAAAGGCGTCAAAGGCTTCCGCATCCTGGGGAGAGAGCTGCGCAATGGCCTGCTTCATGCGGGCCGGGTCCGGCGTAGCCAGCAGTTCGCCACCAGCGCCAAAGATCAGCCGGTACTGTGGGTCCAGCCGCTGCATGGGCACCTCGGCGTCGAGGTTATGGCCCACGGCGTTGAAGATCTCCCGCAGCACCTGCGGGTAGAGGAAGAACGTGGGACCAATGTCGAAGCGGTAGCCATCCTGCTGCATGGTTGCAGTGCGGCCACCCACGTGGTTGCGCTTTTCGACGATGGTGACCTTGACCCCGGACTTCGCAAGGAGCATGGCTGCTGCCAGCCCCCCGGGACCTGCGCCAATAATTACGACATGCTGCGTTCTCTTCATAGCTGCAAGGTGTCCTTACTATAAGCCGTAGTAAGTAGATGCAGGGGGACTTGTGTCGGGAGGCAGGGATTGTCTGCTGCGTGCCGCCAGTTGCGTGGCATGAAGAAAAGCGTAGCGCAAGTTTATCGCATCGGAAGGCCGCGCAACCCAGGACGTACAGCAGCTGCGAGCGTCCCGCGTTTAGGACTGGTACACCGCACCGTCGGTTTCGTCCACGCCGTTGCCGGTGCCCGTCCACTGCAGCAGCAGCGTGACTGCGGCGCTTACGGCCAGGTTCAGCAGCAGCGCCGGCACGGCCGCGTACAGCGGATACGCCTGGCCAAACAGATGCAGCACGTAGACCGAACTCTTCAGGCCGGTGCTGGCCGCCATCGCCGTACCACTCGCCATGCCAGCGGCCCAGCCCAGCAGCAGGGCCCATGGGCGGAACCAACGCGTGAAGACCCCGCAGACCACCGACGGGAAGAGCTGCGCGATCCAGATGCCGCCCAGCAGCTGCATCTCAATGGCGTATGTGGTTGGCAGCCGCAGGACAAAGGCCAGCGCGCCGAACTTGACCAGCAGGCTTACCACCTTGGCCATGCCGGACTCCTGCTGGTCATTGAGCCGCTGCTTGCGGAAGGGTGCATACAGGTTGCGGGTGAACAGGTTGGCCGCGGCGATGGACATGATGGCAGCAGGCACCAGCGCTCCGATGGCGACGGCGGCCAGACAGAACCCGGCGAACCACTCCGGAAACAACTTGAGGAAGAGCAGCGGGACGGCAGCACTGGTGTCTTTGGTGGTGATGCCTGCAGCCAGCGCGCCGTAGCCCAGCAGGGCGATAAGTCCCAGCAGAAAGCTGTAAGCCGGCAGCATGGCGGCGTTGCGGCGAATGGTATTGGCGCTCCTGGCGCTCAGCACCGCAGTCGCCGTGTGCGGGTAGAGCATGAGCGCGATGGCAGAGCCGATGGCCAGCGTGGAGTAGCCGAGATACTGGCTGGGCCTCAGCAGGATGGATGCCGGTGGGGTGTGGGTCGCCAGCACCCTGGACGCGCTGGCAAAGAGATTGGCATAGCCGCCCAGCCGCAGTGGTAGCACCACCAACGCCGTCAGCACCATGATGTACAGCATCACGTCCTTGACGATAGCGATGACCGCCGGTGCCCGCAGCCCGCTGGAGTAGGTATAGGCCGCCAGCACCAGAAACGCCAGCGCCAGTGGCCACTCGCCCTGCAAGCCCATGGCACCAATCACCACCTTCATCCCGACCAGTTGCAGGGCGATGTATGGCATCAGCGAGAGAATCCCGGTCAGTGCCATGGCCATGGCCAGCCAGCGGTTGCCGTAGCGGCCCTGCACGAAGTCGGCAAACGTGATGTACCCATGCCGCTGACACACGCGCCACAGCCGGGGCAGCACCAGCATCATGTAGGGGTAGGCGATGACCGCGTAGGGCACGGCGAAGAAGCCATTGGCCCCCGCTCCATACAGCGCTGCAGGCACGGCGATGACCGTGTAGGCGGTGTACAGGTCGCCGCCGATCAGGAACCAGGTGATCCAGGTTCCGAAGCTGCGTCCCCCCAGACCCCACTCTTCCAGCGAAGCAATCCCGCCCTCGGGTCTCCGCCAGCGAACGGCCCAGAAGCCAGCAAGGGTGACGAGGAGAAAAAAGACACAAAAGACCGCAAGCGCCGTGGTGTGCAAAGGTGTCGTCCAGATTGGCAGAGTAGAGCCTGCGCGCAGGCTCTTGAGCATCTTAGCCTATTCGCGTGGCGCTTACTTCAGCCCCGCGCTGGTGTCGCTCCACTCATAGCCAACTACGTCCAGGTCATTCAGGTTCTTCAGGACGGTCTCAAGATTCTTGCGAACCGCGGGTCGGCCGGCCTCGGGAGTGTTATGTGCCTCTTCGACGGCGACCACGCGCCCATACGGCCAGCAGTTGTCGGGGATGGCGTTCAGAGCTGCGGTCAGCTCGTTGACGCGGATGTTCAGCTCCTGACGGCGCGCGCCGAGCGGACGCAGCATGCCGCCCTCTCCCAGCGAGCTGGGATTGGCATCAGCCAGCACCACATGCAGCGTCAGCATGCCGCCCTGCACGGTGATGCTGGGGTTCTGCCACGACGACATGTCTTTGATCATCATGTAGTGCGACTTCAGCGGCACGGGAATCTTGTCCAGGTGCTGTCGGGTCTCGGTCATGGCCAGTTGCTGCGCAGCCGCGTTGCTGGGTGCGGCAAAGCCGACCGGGCTATTGCAGCCGAGTGCGGCGGTGAGGGCAACTGCGACAGGCACGACAATCAGAAGGCGGAGGCGTTGCGTCATCATGGGGCTACACACACACCACAGCATACCAAGTCCTGCGGCGCGCGCGCAGGTGCGGCGAGGTGAAGCCCGGTGCAGACGATGCAGGCTGGCTGCTGCTCGGGCGCGCCTCAGCGACCGGTCCACTGGGGCTTGCGCTTCTCCAGAAATGCGGTCGTGCCCTCTGTCTTGTCCTGCGTGCGGCAGAGCCGGCCAAACAGCTCGGCCTCCAGGTCCAGCCCCTGTCGCAGCGGCAGGTCGGCACCCTGTTGCACAGCCTGCAGACAGGCGGTAACGGCCTGCGGTGCAACAGCCAGGATGCTGCGAGCCAGTGCATGGGCGCGCTCCATCAGCTGCTCCGGCGGAACCACCTCGTTGACCAGGCCGATGCGCAGCGCCTCTTCAGCTGAGACCATCGCGCCCGTCAGGATGATGCGCAGGGCCTCTGCCGGGCCCACCAGACGGGGCAGCCGCTGGGTGCCGCCGTAGCCAGGCAGAATGCCGAGCTTGACTTCTGGCTGGCCAAAGGTCGCCGTGCTGCTGGCGATACGCAGCGTGCAGGCCAGCGCCAGCTCGCAGCCGCCGCCCAGGGCAAAGCCGTTGACGCAGGCGATGACCGGCTTGCCGCAGCTCTCCACGGCGTCCATCACCCGTTGCCCGCGCTGCGCCATGGCTACGGCATTGGCCGGGGTGACGGCGGCCAGCTCGCGGATGTCTGCTCCGGCGACGAAGGCCTTCTCGCCGGCACCGGTCAGCAGAAGGACGCGCACCTCGGGGGCGGCGGCAGCGCGTGCCACGGCCTGCTCCAGTGCCGCCAGGGTGGCGGCGTTCAGCGCGTTGAGCACCTCTGGCCGGTGGATGGTGATGGTTGCAACGCCCTCTGCTGCGACGTACCGCACCGATTCTGTCTCTGCCACGTTGTTCTCCCTTGCCGTTTGCTTCCCAGGCTGTTGAATTCCCCCGCTGCGCCGTGGCAGCCGTGCAACAAACGATACAATCGAAACATGATCAAGGGTATTACGCTCGTCCACGCCGTGGCAGCCGAGCCTGCCGCGCAGGGGGCTCTGGATCAGCTTGCGGAGCTGCTGCATGCGATTGGCTTTGAGGCTGGCCGCGGCTGGCAGGACGACTCCGGTCGCGGAGTCTCCCTGTTGGCACCGCTGGGCAATCTCGAACTGGTTGCCGGCCGCCTGCCCGCAGTGCCGCCTGTGCTGATTGAGACTACGCAGCTGGACCACATCCACACCGCCATCCGCAACTGGCTGGCTGCACGCTTTGACGAGGCTGGGGTGGCGAACCGCCTGAGCGCCCCGGAGCTCACGCAATGGAACTCGCGGCTGTTTACCGTCGCGCTGGATGCCCAGTTGACCGTCGGCTTCTGGCAGTCGGAGGACCCCCTCCACAATCGTCCCGTGGCGCTGGAAGGCGACCTGAGCGCCGTGGGCATGCGCTTTGCAGTCATCACGACGCGCTGGAACACCGTGATCACGGATCGCCTGCTGCAGGGGGCGCTGGATGCGTTGCTGCGCAGCGGTGCCGCCCGGGCCGACATCCAGATTCTGCGGGTGCCGGGCGCGTGGGAGATTCCGTCGGCCGCCCGGGCTGTGGCCAGCTCCGGCAAGGTCGACGCGGTGGTGACTCTGGGCTGCCTGCTGCGCGGAGAGACCGCGCACTACGAGGCGATCTACAACGAAGTGGCCCGCGGCATCGGCCAGTCGCAGCAGGAGACCGGTGTGCCGCACGCGTTTGGCGTGCTGACCTGCGAGACTCTGGAGCAGGCGCTGGACCGTGCCGGCCTGAAGGCCGGAAACAAGGGATTTGAAGCGGCCATCGCGGCCATCGAGATGGTCTCGATCCACCGCAAGCTGGGCCGGCAGGGAGAGGCGTAATGGGAACGCGACGCAAGTCCCGCGAGCTGACGATGCAGATGCTGTTCCAGGGCGACCTGGGCAAGCAGTCTCCGGAGCAGGTCCGTAAGCTCTTCTGGTCGTCGCGCGACGATGTGGACGAGGAGACGCGCGGCTTCTCCGAGGACATATTTCGCGTGGCAACGATGCGGCAGGAGGAGATCGATCGCTTGATTGAGGCGCACGCCGCAAACTGGCGGCTGGAGCGCATGCCCGTGGTCGATCGAAATCTGCTGCGCTGTGCCGTGGCAGAGATGCTTGGCTTTCCTGCGACGCCCGCCCCGATCATCATCAACGAAAGCCTGGAGATCGCCCGTCGCTACGCGGCACCGGAGTCGATCAACTTCCTGAATGGCGTGCTGGACGCTGTGGCCCGAGAGGTGCTGAAGCAGCGGCTGGGCTGATCTGCCGCACCCGCCAGCCGCAACTGCAAGAGTGCAAGAGAAAGGCCCCTCGTTGGAGGGGCCTTTCTGCTGGGATACTGCCCTTGTTAGGACTGCTTGCGAGGACGTTGCGCGAGCAGGTTCGGTACGACAACGTTGCCGTTGGCATCGGTCAGCTTGGGTGCAATCGGTGGGGTCGCATCCTGGAAGGTGCCATTAGTGTTGCGGGTGAGGATGTGGACCAGGTTGTCGCCGCTCGTGCCCACGTAGAAGGTCGTGTTGTCTGAGCTGAAGACACCAGTTACCGGAGCAACCGGCGCGGGGCTGCCGCTTGCCGTTGCCAGCGTGACACTGCTGAGCGTGCCGGGCCCGGAGGCCGAGGGCTGATAGAGCGGCAGTACTCCGCCGGAGCCAGTGTAGGTGACAAAGGCAACCGAGGAGTCTGTCGCCGGAATCACGCCGGTGATGGCTGTTGCGGTGAGTCCCGGGATGACGGTGGTCAACACGGGCGTGGTTGCAAAGGTAAGCCCTGTACCGGCCGGTGGGCACTGGCCGGGGTTGGCGCTGTTGGTGGTGTTCAGGCTGTTGATGGCAATGTCGGTGAGGGTCGCCGTGGGGGTGACGGTGGCACCCAGCATGTGCAGGCCATCATTCGTGGCTGCAATGCGATCGGTGGTTGGGCCGGTCACGCCAGCCGAGGGATAGAACAGGTTGCTGGTGGTCGGCTGACCATTCACCGTCGTCACCGTGGTGATGGGGCAGGTGCCACGCGCCGTGGTGGTTGCACCGGCAAAGAACGCACCCAGGCTGGGCACGGTGACGGCGGCATCCGTCACTGGGGTCGTCAGCCCGGGATTGGTCGCGCCAGTCAGGCTGGCCCAGCCCGTGGAGCTGGAGTGCACCAGCAACTGGTTGCCGTCGGTGATGTAGACGGTGCTGCTATCCGGCGAGAACGTGGCGTGCAGATTTGCCACGTTGGTGCTGACCAGACCGTACTGCGTGGAGACGCTACCCGTGGTCGAGACCAGATACACCAGCTGGTGGAAGGTATCTGCAATCACTACGGTTGCGCCGTCAGGCGAGACACCGAGCACATAACCGGGGATGGTGGGATCTTCGTGCGTCAGCGTGTTGGTGGCCGCGTTCACTTCCATGAACTCTGTGGCGCTGCCCAGATACAGGAACGCACCATCGTTGGAGATGGCAATGGAGTTGGGCAGGTAAGGCAGGCGCACCGGCGAACCGAGCGTGCCGGTCGTGAAGTCGATCGGCACAATGTAAAAGCTCTGCGTGCTGGCGATGTAGAGATAGGTGCTGTTGGTTCCCGGCGTCGTGATGTTGACCGGGTTGGAGGCGACCTGCAGGCCGTTGCCGTAGAGCCCAATCGCGTTGAACGGAGAGGGATTGCAGGTGGATGGCACGCACATCGCCGTGACCGAAGCCGCACCGGGGAAGGTCGGCGTGATGGTTGCGGTGGTGGTGTTCGGCAGCGTCTTCTGCGAGGTGGAGACGTACTGCAGATTGATGCCGGTGAGCGTGGTGCCGTTCTTGTCCGTCACAATCGCGGAGATCGGCTGCGCGAAGTTCTGGTTGACGGTGGCGTTGGTCGTGCTGCTGTTGGCGCCGGTGGGCACGGTGAGCGCGATGTTGACCGGCGGGCAGGTGGAGAAGAAGCCTGCGGAGCTGCTGGCGTTGGAGAGGTTCGAGACGATCAGGGTAGAGCCAGGTGCGGCTGCCGTGGCCACGCCGTTCTGGTCGATGTTGACGATCGCTGCGGTCTGCGGCGTGTAGCTCAGGTGGCCGGCCAGGCAGCTGATGTTCTGCAGCGTGTTGCCGGCACCGGCGTAGACGCGCGCGGCCAACTGGCCAGTCTGATTCTGCGACAGGCAGGAGTTGCCGGAGTAGGGCGTCGCCGAGGAGATGGCGATCGGCTGCGCGCAGCATCCATTGGCCAGCACCGTGCAGGAGGCCTGCTGGCCAGATGCGGTGGCCAGGCTGTTCGCCGTGGCTGGGCTGCAGTTGGTCGCGGGATCGTTCAAACAGTCCACGGATGGTGCCCCGAGAACAACGTTGGTGACCACCGGGTGCACATAGATCGGCACGGAGTTGCTGGTGACGCCGCCCGAGGACGCAGTGACGTACACCGTGCCGCTCTTGCCCGTCGGGATGCAGGTCGTGTAATCCGCAATGCCTGCACCGCTGTTCCGGTTCCAGGTGCCGGCGCACAGGTGGCCGGTCGTCGGGTTCACGTCGGCGACGGTGATGTCCGGCTGGCCGCTGGGCAGGAAGACGCCGTACTGGAAGCCGGAGGTGGATACCGAGCTGCCCTTACAGTCCTTCGCCGTGGGCGATGTGACCTGTCCCATCTCTCCCTGGTTCAGGGAGATGCCGTACAGCTGCGGCTGCAGCGTAATGTTGTACAGCTGCCCCACAATCGGACCAGAGTCGGCGCCGTTGCAGTACACCGTGGCGGTGCCCTTGCTGCAGCCCGAGAGCGAAACCCCGAACGGGATGGTCAAAAATACCAGGAAAAAGAACGTAACAAACCGACGCATCGAACCTCCCCGTCCAACCTGTACCCCAGCTGGACGGTCACTCCTGCAATCGTGGGATTGCTGAACCTCTAGTGTAAAAGCAGCGGAGAGAGGGAAGCAAATGCGGACGCGGGATTTCACGGCATCTGCGTCGCAAACCAATCCACGGTTCGCTGCAAGGCATCCTGCCGGTGTGACGGCACGGTGAAAGAGTGTCCTTCATCTGGATAGACGACCAGCTGGGATTTAACGCCGACGGCGCGCAGCCCATGCCAGAACTCAAAGCTCTGCGGGGCGGGGCACTCGCCGTCGCGCTCGCCCACCAGCACCAGGGTAGGCGTGGTGGCCTGCTTGATGGCGTCGATCGCCGAGCTGCGCGCGTAGATCTCCGGGTCGTCGTAGACGGTTGCGCCAAAGTAGGGAATCATCCAGCCGTCGATGGAGTTCTCTCCGGCGTAGCTCTTCCAGTCGCTGATGCCTGCGCCGGCGACCGCGGCGCGGAAGCGGTGGGTCTGCGTGACCGCAAACATGGTGAGAAAGCCCCCGTAGCTCCAGCCTGTCAGCCCAATCCGGCCCGGGTCTACAGGCTGGCTCGCAACGATGGAGTCAACCCCTGCCAGAATGTCGCGAAGATCACCGTGGCCGAAGTCGCGACGGTTGGCCTGGGTGAAGGCCTCCCCCTGGCCAAAGCTGCCACGCGGGTTGGGGAGTAGCACAAAGTAGCCCAGCGCAGCCAGCGGGATCGCGTTCTGCCCCAGGCTGGGCCAGTGCGGCACCGCAGCGCTGGCGGGGCCGCCGTGCACGCTCACCACCAGGGGATAGCGTTTGGCCGCGGCAGCGTCCTGCGGGCTCCATCCGGCAGGGTAAAGCAGCCAGCCCTGCACCGTGTGGCCCTCGCTCTGCCACTGCACGCTCTCAAAGTGGCTTGCCACGGGCGGCAGGCCGTCGTTCAAGTGGCTCAGCTCGTGCATCCCTCCGATCTCTCCCGCCCAGACCTCCGGCGGTTCAGCAAAGGTGCTGCGGATGAAGGCCACGTGCTGCGGCTGCCGGGCTGCGACAGAGACGGCGAGGCTGCGGTCATCGCCTTGGATGGAGGCCGCCAGAGTCTGCCGGGTGGAGCCAGCCGGCAACTCGGCCCCGGTCGCTGCGTCCAGCGCGGAGAGATGGTAGGCACCGCCCGTCAGCTCAGCGATGCCCACGGTCCCAGGCGACTGCCACCATACCTGCACCACGGAACTGCGGCGGCCGGGGGCAAGGTTGCGCGGCGCGCCGCCACCGGCTAGCACCAGGTAGAGGTCACCGCCGGTCACTCCCTGATCGCTCATCAGGCCGCCGATCAGGGCGATACTGTCTCCTCCCGGTGACCAGCGGGGCGTGGCCAGCTGCAACCCGCGCAGCGAGCCAGCGGACGAGAGGGTGGGGTCCAGCAGCAGAGTGGGCTGGTCTGCCGGGGACGCCTGCGACGCCTCTCGAGCGGCGGCGACCTGCTGCCGGTACAGCCGGGCGGTCCACCAGTTGCTGTCGCCGGGCGGGTCGGCGGCGATGTAGGCGATGGACTGACTGTCAGGCGACCAGTCGAACTCATAGACGTGCAGCCCGGGCGGCGTGACCAGGCGAGCCTTGGGGTTGGCCAGCACCGTGATGGCGACGCGCTGCAGAGCGCTGCTGTCCTCGCCGATGACACCGCTCCAGCGCTCGACCGGAGCCTGAGCATTCGCCGCTCCGGTGCGGTGTTCCGTCAGCAGAAAGCCGACGCTGCGACCGTCGGGTGACCATGCCGGGGCCTCGATCGCTCCAGTCACGTCGGTCACTTGTTGGATGGCGTTGTCCTGCAGCCGCCAGACGAAGAGCTGCGGCTGGGCGCGCTGGCTCCACCCATTCGGGCCCAGGTGGCAGTCTGAGAGAAAGGCCAGTTGCCTGCCGTCCGGGCTCCAGGCCGGGCTGCGCGCTCCGCAGCGGCCGGGCCGCAGGTTAGTGACGTCGGTCAGGGTATCGGGCGAGAGGATCCGATCCCAGGCGCCATCCTGCGCCGTGCCTTCGGGTGCGATCCCCGTCAGATGCAGCTCGTAGTCCAGCCGATTAGTCGTCGTCCAGGCGACGTAGTTGCCGTCGGGCGAGATGGAGGCGGTCAACGGCACGCGGGTCGCCTGCAACGTCTGCATCAGCGCCGCCACGCGGGCGTCTGGCGCCCCGCCTTGGTGGTCTGACACTGCCCCGGGTGCGGTGGCTGCCCCTGTTAGTGTGGCCGCCAGGCAAGGCACTGGGAGCGCCGGTGTCGCAGCTGCTGCAAGGGTCGCAGCTAGAAGCAGATACCGGACCTTGGCCGTTTGTGGGTGCACGCCTGCTAAGCCTCCTGCCAGCAACGCTTCGCGAGCGGTGGTTGCGGCCCTCTGAGCTTATCAGGCGGTGTCGCAGGGTGGCAGATGGAGGAAGCGGGCCGTATGTGAGCGGGGGTGAGGGAATGACCGCAAAAGACGCGGCTTTCTGTGGGAAACCTGTTGACGGAGCGAACCTCAGTTGCTATTGTAAGAAGGTTCCGCTTGTATCCAGAGCAGAATGTCAGGGAATGACACCGCGGTTGCTGGAGTTTTGGCGCTGCGCCCAAGCCACAAGACGACCGGCTTGCGCTACACTGGATGCAGAGATTCACCACAGCAGGCCCGAAGTGAGGCGTCTGGTCTGTGGCCCATCGCAATCGTGCCTGCGACACCCTCCACCTTGGATGGGCTATGCGGGCCGGGACAGCGAAACGGAGTCGGCCTTCAAAGCTGCCAGAGAATCTGGTAAGCGGGGCGCTCGGCCACCGTCGACTGTTTACGTCTGATCTGTTGTATCGGTTTACAGACGCAAAGCAGGGTTCAATCTGGCTTCGATCGTTGAAGCATCGGCACTGCACGCTTGGGCGTGCGGTTTGCTGTGCGGAGCGGCGACGGGTGCCATTGAGTTCTGTAATGCGCTGCAGGAAGTTTGAGTACGGTAACGCGCGTTCGAACAAGGAGTTTCAGTGCCTACGTTTCATCAGCTAGTCAAGCAGGGCCGCACGCCCACTCGTTACAAGACCGCAAGTCCTGCGCTGCAGGGTTCGCCGCAGCGTCGCGGAGTCTGCACTCGCGTGTACACCCAGACCCCGAAGAAGCCGAACTCGGCTCTCCGCAAGGTTGCCCGTGTCCGCCTTACGAACGGGATTGAAGTCACGACCTACATCCCGGGCATCGGCCACAACCTGCAGGAGCACTCGATCGTGCTGATCCGCGGCGGCCGTGTGAAGGACCTGCCGGGTGTGCGCTACCACGTGGTGCGCGGCACGCTGGACTCGGTTGGCGTGGCTAACCGCAAGCAGGGTCGCTCGAAGTATGGCGCGAAGCGTCCTAAGGCGGCGGCGAAGTAGAGCCGGCGCATCGGTCTTCGGCTAAGGTCGAAGAGTTTTGATGGATCAGGCCCGGAAGCGTGAGAAGTCACCGCACCGGGGGAAGAAGAAAGAAGAGAGAAGAATGCCAAGAAAAGGCTATATCGCGAAGCGTGAGGTTGCACCGGATCCGGTCTACGGCTCGACCCTGGTGACCAAGTTTGTGAACTCGATGATGTGGGGCGGCAAGAAGTCGACCGCGCAGGGCATCTTTTATAAGGCGATGACCAGCCTCGAGTCCAAGGGTGGCGGCGAAGAAGCCATCAAGCTGTTTAAAAAGGCCGTGGAGAACTGCAAGCCCCTGCTCGAAGTGAAGACCCGCCGCGTGGGCGGTGCCAACTATCAGGTGCCGATCGAAGTAAACCCGGAGCGCCGTACCTCGCTGGCGATTCGCTGGCTGATCACCTACGGACGGAGCCGCGGCGAAAAGGGCATGGTCGAGAAGCTGACCAACGAGCTGCTGGATGCGGCTAATGGCCGTGGTGCAGCCATGAAGAAGAAGGAAGACGTCCACCGTATGGCTGAGGCCAACAAGGCCTTTGCGCACTACCGCTGGTAGTCGGGCAGTCTGACAAGAGTTTTATGGGGCCGGGCGGGCGGGATTGCCCGGCAAGTGGAATCGAAGAACGATGAACCGGAGCCAATGAGGCTCCAAAAGGAAGAAATCAAGTGGCACGCAGCATCCCTCTGAGTCGTTGCCGGAACATCGGCATCATGGCGCACATCGACGCCGGGAAGACGACAGCGACAGAGCGCATCCTGTTCTACACGGGCATCACGCACCGCATCGGCGAAGTGCATGAAGGCACGGCGACCATGGACTACATGGAGCAGGAGCAGGAGCGCGGCATCACAATTACTTCGGCTGCTACAACCTGCATGTGGAACAACATCCGCATCAACATCATCGACACGCCCGGCCACGTGGACTTTACGGCCGAAGTGGAGCGCTCGCTCCGCGTGCTCGACGGTGCGGTTGCTGTGTTTGACTCGGTTTCCGGCGTTCAGCCGCAGACTGAGACCGTGTGGCGCCAGGGCGACAAGTACAAGGTTCCCCGCATCTGCTTCGTGAACAAGATGGACAAGAACGGCGCGGACTTCGAGTTCGTGATCGACACCATCCGCAAGCGTCTGGGCGCGCGTCCAGTAGCCCTGCAGATTCCCATCGGCGCCGAAGCAAACTTTAAGGGCGTGGTCGATCTGATCGAGATGAAAGCCATCCTCTGGCACGACGAGACGATGGGTGCCAAGTACTCGGTCGAAAAAATTCCAGCCGACCTGCTCAAGAAGGCTGAAGCTTTCCGCATGCAGTTGATCGAAATCATCGCCGAAACCGACGATGTGCTTCTCGAGAAGTTCCTTGAAGGTGAAACACCCACCAAGGAAGAGCTCAAGGCT